>JAAYFO010000047.1 GCA_012728215.1 Spirochaetales bacterium
CGGCGAGGTTGGTTATTTCAACATGGGGCTCAGAAGCCGGACGGTTCATTTCGAGAACTGGGAAGAAGAATATTGATATCAGCTGATCATTGTCTCAGCTTGAGTATGACTTCAATTCGTATATATGGGTTCTCAGATGCAGTTCAGATGCTTGAAACGAAACAGGCAAAAGTGCATAATGTCTCTTATGGAAGCCTGGCTTCCAAATATCCGCTTGGAAACAAAGTCTGACCGTAAGGAAGAACCTGAAGTCCGAGTGAGAAATAACGAAGGGAGCGGATAATTGAATCCGCTGATTTAGGAGTTACTATGTCTTCAGTAGTCACTATGAAAAGCCTGCTTGAATCAGGCGTACATTTCGGTCATCAGACAAAAAGATGGAATCCGAAAATGGCTCGTTACATCTTCCAGGAGAGAAACGGGATCCATATCATCGACCTCCAGAAAACAACTGGATGCATTGTTGATGCATACAATGCCATAAGGGCAGTTGTCAAGGAAGGAAAGGATGTTCTCTTCGTGGGAACAAAGAAACAGGCTCAGCTTGCAATCGAGACTGAAGCCAAGAGATGCAGCATGCCTTACATCAACAACAGATGGCTCGGTGGTATGCTGACCAATTTCTCAACAATCAAGAAATCCATTGCAAAGCTCAAGAAGATTGAGAAGATGGAAGTTGACGGCACTTTCGAGAGCCTTACCAAGAAGGAAATTGCCCTTTATACAAAGGAAAAGAGCAAGCTTGACAAGAACCTTGGCGGCATAAAGGAAATGACTGAGCTTCCTGGAATCCTCTTTGTCATTGATACAAGAAAGGAAGCCATCGCTGTTGCGGAAGCCAAGAGACTTGGAATCCCAGTTGTTGCAGTAGTTGATACAAACTGCGATCCAACCGGAATCGATTATCCAATCCCCGGCAACGATGATGCAATCCGTTCCATCAGCCTTTTTGTCGAGATCATCTCCAATGCAGTGATTGATGTCGACAGCGATCAGGGAATCAAGATCATTGAGACTCTCCCCGGACAGGATGAAGAGTTCGCCAATGCTCCTGTGATTGACAAGGACAAGATGGAAGATGAAGAGGCTGAGGAAGCCGATGACGACAAGGCAGATGACGCCGAATAGAACTGTAATTTAGGAGTATACTATGGAAATCACACTTTCGATGATTAAACAGTTGAGAGAAAGCACACATGCTGGGATTATGGACTGCAAGAAAGCCCTTATCCAGAGCAATGGTGATTTTGCAGCGGCAGAGAAGGTTCTCAAGGAAATGGGACTTGCAGCTGTAGCCAAGAGAGTTGACCGTTCAACCAACGAAGGAAGAGTCACAATTCTCCAGAAGGGCAATAAGTACGCAATGATTGACATCACTTGCGAGACTGACTTCGTGGCAAAGAACAATGAGTTCATCAACCTCGGCGAAAAGATTGCAGAGAGAATACTCGACGAGGGTTATACCGAAATCGATCCAAGCCTGAACGAAATGGTCAACGGACTTATCGCTACAATCAACGAGAACATGAAGCTGAAGCGCTTTGCTGTCACCGAATGTTCACCGACTCAGTATGTTTCCACATACATCCACGGTGAAGGAAAAATCGGTGTCCTGGTAAAGTTCAACGCAGACAAGGCTGAGATCTTCGAAGATGAAGCATTCAAGGATTTTGCATTCAAGTGCGCTCTTCAGGTCTGTGCACAGGATCCTGTGTATCTTGATGGCAAGGATGTACCGAAGGAATACTGCGATGAGCAGCTTGACATCTTCAGAAAGCAGGTCGAGTCTCTCGACAAGCCAGAGAATGTCAAGGAAGGCATCGTGAAGGGCAAGCTTGCCAAGTTCCTCACTGAGATCTGCCTTAACCAGCAGGTGTTCGACTTCGACAACCCTGACGGACTTTCTGTCGAGAAGCTGTTTGCCAAGTTCAACAAGGAACATGGCTGCAAGGTTTCAATCGATAGCTATATTCGTTACAGAGCTGGCGGAAACGACTGATTTTGATTCAATGGTCCCCACTATGCCTGTGCAGAGTGGGGATTTCATTTTTTTTTGATGGAGAACCTTATGGAAACAATTCTGAAAGATTGTGAAGAAAGAATGAAGAAGACAGTAGCTTCTCTTGCTGCTGATTATCAGGCTATAAGGACTGGAAGGGCATCTTCCGCTTTGTTCGACAAGATCAAGGTGGATTATTATGGGGCACCTACGCCTCTTTCTCAGGTTGCTTCGGTTTCAACACCGGAAGCAAGACTCGTGGTCATTCAGCCTTGGGACAAATCCCTCCTATCTCCGATTGAGAAAGCTATTCAGAAGAGTGAGCTTGGGCTCAATCCAAGCAATGATGGAAAAATCCTTAGAATCTCATTCCCACCGCTTACCGAGGATCGACGAAAGGAACTTGCAAAGCAGGCGAAGAACATCTCCGAGCAGAGCAAGGTTGCTGTACGCAATATCCGAAGAGATGGAATGGAAGAGATAAAGAAGCTTGAGAAATCAGGCAATATCTCCGAAGACCAGCAGAAAGATGCTGAGACACGTCTTCAGAAGATGACAGACAATTACATTTTTAAGGTAGCAGATGTTGCTGCCGCCAAGGAAAAAGAGATCATGGAGATCTAGGTTTGCACATTGGGCTGATTATGGATGGTAATGGAAGGTGGGCGCAGCAGCGTTCCCTTCCAAGAGATGCAGGGCACATCGAAGGCCTTAAGGCGGTACGGCGTGTTCTGCGTATCTGTGCCGAAGATTCCAGAATCGACTATGTGACTCTTTATGTCTTTTCCACAGAGAACTGGCGGCGTCCGTCTACTGAAGTGAATTATCTCATGGGATTGCTCGCTTCACGGCTTGTAGCCGAAATAAAGTACTTCATTCAATATGGAGTGCGCATTCTCGTTCGTGGGGATATAAGCGGACTTCCGTCCAAAGTTCAGGATGCCATACGCACAACGGAACAGAAAACTGCTGATTGTGGCAATCTGATTTGCGTCATGGCCATCAACTATGGCGGGCAGGATGAAATAGTCCGTGCTGTGAACAAGTTCCTGAAAAACGGTGGAGGACGTGAACTGACTGCCGCTGATATCCAGTCCAACCTTGATCTTCCTCAGATTCCGCCACCTGACATCATTGCCAGAAGTGCTGGAGAGAATAGGCTGAGCAATTTCCTCCTTTGGGACAGTGCCTATGCGGAGTTCCTCAGTATCAAGGCTCTGTGGCCTGATTGGGGAAAGGATGAGATTGAACAGGTAGTATCGACACTAAGAGAACGTGTCAGAAGATTTGGAGGGCTTGTCTGATGAACAATCTGGTAATTCGGATTATCACCACTGTAGTCGGAGTTCCTGCTGTTGTATGCATTCTGATTCTGCTTCCGCAGATGAATCACTTGGCATTCGTGGCTGTTGCATTTGTGGCTTCGGCCATTGGTTCAATGGAGATGGGACGGATTCTCTTCAAGCGCAATTCTTGGACATGGCTCATTCCGTCTCTGCTTGTTCCCATTCAGTATCTGGAACTGTATTTTGGGTTTCCCTACAGAATCACCGATATAATATTTGGAATGCTTGCCCTTTTCCTGTTCGTTCTGGAAATCTGGAAAGGTGAGAAGGACGGCTTTTCGCATTCCCTTGATAACTGTGCCAAACGGCTTCTTCTGCTGTTCTATCCAGGCTATCTGATAACCTTCCTGATAAGAATGCTTGCACTGAATATTGGAAAATTCACCGGTGGATGGTTTCTTCTTCTGATGATTCTCCTTGTTTTTTCCAACGACATCTTCGCATATGTATTTGGCCGTATGTTCGGCAGGAACAACGGTGGAATAGTACCTGTCAGCCCACACAAGAGCATTGCAGGGTTCATAGGCGGTGCAGTGTGCTGCACATTGCTTTCCATCCTGCTGTGCCGATTCATTTTTGAATCAATTTCAATTATTCCAAGCATTCTGCTTGGGCTTTGTGTAAGCATCACGGCAAATCTTGGAGATCTAGTTGAAAGCCTTTTCAAGAGGTCAGCCGGTGTAAAGGATTCAGGGAATGTAATACCAGGCAGGGGAGGAATGCTGGACAGCATTGATTCGATAATATCGACAGTGCCTGTATTCCTCATTCTTCTGGAGATTTTCGCATGAAGAAGATCATAGTCCTTGGATGCACCGGCAGCATTGGAACCACAGCATTGTCCATGCTTCAAAGCATGAAGGAATCCATACATGTTGAAGGCTTGTCCTCAAATCTCAGGTATGGCAAAATGCTTTCGATCGCCAGGGAGTTTTCATGCTCCTGCATCGAGACTCCTGTCATTGATCCTGCATTCGAGGCTCAATGCCGTTCCCTGGGCATTGATTTATACCATAGTGCAGAGGAGATGGTATCCAGTTGCGAAGCTGATTTGGTTCTGAATGGAATCAGTGGAGCCAAGGGGCTGGAAGCTTCGATTATTGCTCTTTCTTCGGGAAAGGACCTTGCGCTTGCCAACAAGGAAAGCATGGTGATGGCAGGACCGCTTCTGAAGGCTCTTGCCAGAAAGCATGGACGCAGAATAATCCCTGTTGACAGTGAACATAGCGCAATCTATGAACTAGTGAAGGCTTTTGGAGCAGATTCAATCAGAAAGCTGATCATCACAGCCAGCGGGGGGCCGTTCAGATGTGCATCAAGAGAATCGCTTTTTGCAGTGACGCCACTTCAGGCAGCCCACCACCCAACATGGAACATGGGGCCAAAGATATCGATTGACTGCGCCACTCTTGCCAACAAGGCTCTGGAAGTGATTGAGGCTGGAATGCTCTTTGATGTTGCTTCCGAATCTATTGTCACTGTCATTCACCCTCAGTCGTCGGTTCATTCGCTGGTGACTCTGAAAAACGGACAGACTTATGGACAGATATCACAGCCATCTATGAAGTTTCCAATTCTAAATGCGATTCTTGATTCGTTTGGAATGAAGATCGACACTCCCCTCTGCACACCTCTTCTTGAACTTGGAGAAGAATTGCATCTTGACTTCTATCCGATGGATTTCAAGCGATTCCCGATGGTGAAATACGGGTATGAGTGCCTGAGCAGGGGGAGCTTCTGGCCGATTCTGTTCAATGCTTCCAATGAAGTTGCCGTAGATGCTTTCAGACAGGGAAGAATCAGATTCAATCAGATTGAGGAAATCGTCGAAAGGACTTTGGAGGAATGCAGGTTCACAGGTTCGCCATCTTCGTTCGAAGATGTATGGAACTATGATGGGCTTTCCAGAAAACTTGCTTTGAAAATGATATGAAAAACATTCTGCCATTTGCAATAGGTCTTTTGGGAATCAGCATAATGATTCTTGTCCATGAGCTTGGACACTATATTGCGGCAAGGATGTTCCACATCGATGTGGAAACAATATCATTCGGATTCGGACCTCCGCTGCTTCGATGGGGCAGAAACAAACGCTATCAGCTGTGTGTCCTGCCTTTTGGAGGATACTGCAAGCTTAAAGGCGAAGATGATCTCAAGCGGGCGCTGGCCAAGAAGGACCGGCATGTGGAGAACGCTGAGGAGGGCTCGCTATACGCGGCTTCTCCCTGGAAACGGTTGTTTCTCTATCTTTTCGGACCTCTGTTCAATTTTGTCTTCTCCATCATCTGTTTCTTCATTCTTCTCGTGCTTCCTGTTCTGTCGCCATGGTCTCAGCCAAGAGTCGTGCTTGCTTCTGACTATCCACTGCTTTTTCCATCTGCCAACACCAGCCCCGCCGAGTCGGGACTTCACACAGGTGATTTAATAGAGAAAGTGGATGGCGTGGCTGTATCGAGTTTTGGCGAGCTTCAGAAACTTCTGATTCAAAGAAAGGACAGTGCCTCCGTAAAGGTGACTGTGCATGGAAGCGATCATGAGATATCTCCCAGAAACGGTGTCTTCGGCTTGGCTGAATTCATTAATCCGCTGGTTGCTTCGGTAAATGAGTCTTCGCCCGAAGCCTTGGCTGGACTGAAAAAAGGTGACAGGATTCTTTCAATCAATGACAATGACGTAACCAACATGTTCGACATACTGGAGCTTAGAAAGACAGGGGCTGCCCAAATAACCATGAAGGTGTCCAGAGAAGAAACTGTGCGGGAAATAAAATACCAGCCAGCCTATGAAGGAAACGTGCTGCAGATTCAGTTCGCATTGGAGGTTGAGGGCAAGATGGTCACGCCAAGAGGATTTGGCGAAGCCTCGGTCGAGGCTTTGAAAAAGGCCGCATCCGTCTTCAGTTCAGGAATCAAATCGATCTTCGATATTCTGAGGGGAAAAGACAGATTGAAAACCACAGTTGTCGGAACCTTCGCTGCCTCGACCTCCATTGGAGAGATGACTGCAGCTGGTTTTCAGGACAGTTTCTCCAAGGGCATGAGGGTGATTCTGTATCTGCTGGGAGCTGTAAGCACATCTCTTGCGATTGCCAATCTTCTTCCAATACCATCTCTTGACGGTGGGCTGATACTTCTGAGCTTTGTGGAATTGATAAAGGGACGCAATGCATCTCCTAGGGTCTACATCATATGCCAGGTTCTGGGTTTTGCCGTTGTGCTCCTGATTGTGCTACTGCTTCAGTTCGCTTCCTGATGTTCTGTTCAATCCGAGAAGCTGGGTTGGGATTCCTATCACTGTGTCAACGTCTCCGTTAATGCTTCGAATGAAGGCGCTTGCCTTTCCCTGTATGCGGTACGAACCTGCAGCTCCACGGTATTCACCACTGCTAATGTAGTCTTCGATCTGCTGGTCTGACAATGGCAGGAATGCCACTTCTGCCATGTCGAATCCATTTTGCAACTCAGTGCCGTGCCGATATGCGTATCCGGTGTAAACCAGGTGAGTATCATCGGAGAAGTCTCTCAGCTGTTTTCTTGCATCTTCGGCATCCTTTGGCTTGCCGATCATTCTTCCCTTGAAAAATATCATCGTGTCGCAGGCAATCACATCGTGCTTGCAATCAGGATGGGTCTGGCTGAAGGCGTTGAGCTTTCTCATGGCAAGTTCAGCGACTGCCTCGCCAGGGTTGCTTGAAACCCCTGATTCATCGGTGCCTGTGGGACATGCCTTGACATCATAGCCCAGGTTCGTGAGCACCTGAAGCCTGGCAGGTGATGCACTGGCTAGAATTATCTTCATCTGATTTCCTCATTCTTCTGCGATTCGAGTTCTTCTGTTATTTCCAGCCAGCGGTCTTCCTTTCTTGCTTTTGTCTCTTCCAGAGATGCCTTGCTGTCAACCAGCTTCGATATCTTGGCTGAATTGCTGTAATTCTCAGGCAAAGCGATGAGTTGGTCAAGCTCATTGATCTGCGAATTGATCCGCTCAGCTTCCTCGAGAAGCGTCTTGGCTTCGTTTTGAAGCTTCTGCCGTTGATTTCTGAGCCTGTTGGCTTCCTTGTAATCAGGAAGCTGGGTGGCTGTTGTGGCTTCGTCTTGAAATGAGCTGGCCTTTCGCTCTTTGTGGTAGGCTTCCTTCTGTTCCAGCTTCCATTGGAAATACTCGTAGTTGCCTGCAAACAGCTCCGGCTGCTCGTCGGATAGATAGAGTATCTTGGTTGCAAGCTTCGAGATGAATGAGGCATCATGGCTTACGAAGATCAAGGTTCCCTCATATCTTCTTATGGCATCCAGAAGCATATCCTGTGAGTTGATGTCGAGATGGTTTGTCGGCTCATCAAGAATGAGAAGCGAGGCAGGCTTGAGCAGAATCTTCAAAAGCGCCAGCCTGCTTCGTTCTCCGCCACTTAGCACCGACACTTTCTTGAAGATGTCGTCTCCGGAAAAGAGAAAGTTTCCAAGTATGTTCCTCAAGGTCGGAAGCTGGCTGGTCGTGGCACATTGTGCGATTTCCTCTTCAATCGTGTTGGTCAAAGTTAGATAAGTTTCGTTGTCCTGGGCAAAGTAGCCGATCGTGACACCTGGCCCCAGTCTCAGTGTTCCCTGATACTGGCTGTCAACTTGTGCAATCATCCGCAGAAGAGTACTCTTTCCCGTTCCATTCTGCCCTGTGACGGCAAGCCGTTCGCCTTTGTTTACAATCAGATTGAAATCATCGTAGATCACGTGGTCACCGAAATTCTTGTGAAGGCCTTCGATGATGACCATGTCATTGGGACTGTGGGGTGGGGCTGGAAACGTGAATGAAAGCTTCTTCAGATGGGTGGGAACGAATACCGGTTCAAGCTTTTCGAGCATCTTGATCCTGCTCTGGACCTGGCGGCTCTTTGTGGCCTTGTATCTGAATTTCTCGATGAAGGCTTCCTTGTGCTGTATCTCTGCCTGCTGCTTGAGATATGCCGCTTCCAGTCTTTCTATGTCTTCCTGTCTCTGCTTCTCATAAGCCGTGTAGTTTCCCTTGTATCGGGTGAGACGGCTGTTGCAGAGTTCATAGACTTCGTTCACAGTCTCATCCAAGAAGAATCTGTCATGGCAGACGAGCATCACGCCGCCGGAGAACTGGCTTATGAAGTTCTTTAGCCAGATTCGGGCATCAATGTCCAGATAGTTGGTAGGCTCATCGAGAAGAAGGATGTCAGGATTGCTGGCAAGAGTTCTTGACAGGGCAATCCTCATTTGATAACCACCTGAGAACTCAGAACATTTGCGTGACATATCGGACTCCTTGAATCCAAGGCCCTTGGCAATCACCGATATTGTCGTGCTTCGTAAATAGTAGTCGCAGTTGTCAAGCCTTTCCTGAAGCTCATGGATTTCATTAAGCAACGACTTGCTCTCAGGTGTCTTTTCCAGCTGGGTCTCAAGCTTGGTCTTCTGATCCATCAGTCTCTTGTATTTGTCAAATGCCTTCTCAATCTCCTCATAGACTGTGTTCTCTCCAAGAACGATATCGCTTTGCGGAAGATAGCAGAGGTCAAGGTCCCTGGTCATGCTTATGGTGCCGCTGTCAGATGTAATCTGACGGCAGGCGATTTTGAGAAGAGTGGACTTTCCCTCTCCGTTTCCACCTGCCATTGCAGCCCTGGTAGTGCTGTTCATCGTGAAGGATACGTCCCTCAAGAGGTCTCTGTCTCCGAATGACAGACAAATATCTGATAATTGTAATGTGTTCATGTTCTTCCAGCGGCGTTGTCTAGGTTGAATAAATATGCAAATACCGTTAAACTGACTTTAGCATAACAAGGGGCATTGTTTCAAGGACACCTTGTTTCTGGAGGGGCTGCCGGTGCTTTGTCTTACTCTTACAGGTAAAACTATTGAAGAAAATCTTGCGGATTTCTGGAAAAATCGTTCGTATGTCGAACTTGCTGAACTCAGGATCGATTATCTTTCACCTGAAGAAATCAAGATGGTGAAGACTTTTCCGAATCTTGTCGATCTTCCGGTCATCCTCACTTGCAGGCGACAGTCCGATGGCGGTCATTGCTCCTTTTCTGAGAAAAAGAGGATCAGCTATCTCATGGAAGCTGTATCCGGTGGATTTGCCTATATCGATATTGAGGATGACATCAAACGTCCTGAACTGGAGGCGGAATGCCATAACTACAATGTACAGATCATCAGAAGTCATCATTTTCTCGATGGTGTGCCTCTTGATCTGTATAATCGTGTATCCAAGCTTGCCAGCAAGGGTGACATACCCAAGGTTGTAGTGAACCCTCAGTCGATCAGCGATCTTATTCTGATCTTCAACGCAGAAAAGGAACTTTCTTCAATCAGGAAGAAGATAATCATCGGAATTGGCGATATGGGAATACCGACACGGATTCTTTACAAGCGTACCGGTTCTTTCCTTTCGTTCTGCAGTGAGTCCACTGTCTCTCCTGGAATGCTGACACCTTGGTCTTTGTCGGAGCTTTACAGGGCAGACAAGGTCAATGCTCAGACACATATCTTCGGGGTGATAGGAAACCCTGTCTATCATTCGGTATCTCCTCAGATTCACAATCCAGGCTTCAAGGCGATCAGATTCAATGCAATCTATGTCCCTTTTCTGGTGGATTCCGTCAGGTCATTCTTCAAGCTTGCCGAGGTTCTTCGCATTCATGGCTTTTCTGTCACCAGTCCGTTCAAGACAGACGTTCTCCCGTATCTTGGTAAGGGAACACGTGAAGTCAAGTTCACTGGCTCCTGCAACACTGTAGTGAGGACTAACAGTCTATGGAAGGGCGTCAATACCGATTACCATGGTTTTCTAAGTCTTGCCTCGCCATTCTTCAATGCTGAAGCCAAGCAGACTGCAATAGTGATTGGAGCAGGTGGCGCTGCGAATTCGATTGTCTGGGCTTTCAGGAATCAGGGAATAAAGGTAATAATTCTTAACAGAAGCGAGGAGAGGGCGAAGAGGCTTGCATCTGAGACAATGTCGAGCTATGACACGTTGGGCCATGCCGACAAGTACTCCGGAATCGCTGATTTTGTCGTTCAGGCCACGCCTGCCGGCATGAATCCGCATCCAGAGGAGGATCCGGCACCTCTGCTTCAGTTCACTGGAAAGGAAATCGTATTCGAACTGATCTATAAGCCTGGCATGACGCATTTCCTGTCAAGGGCAAACAGTGCAGGCTGCAGGATATTCTTCGGAATCGACCTTCTCATAGCTCAGGGCAAGCTTCAGTTCCAGGAATTCACCGGATACCATTATCCTCCAAACTGCAAGCCGGTATTCTAAAAGACCGTGATTGCCTGAATTGTCTTCACAAGCACTGAATTGACAGTCATTGATGGGAATTCCTTGTATTCAAAATAAATGTTTCCTCTTTTGTCAGTACCAATCATCGATGGCATGACTATCAGAGTCTTGCCTCCGGTCTTGATCATGATCCGTTGAGCCTTGGTCTGAATGCTGGCTTTCAGTTTTTTAACATTCGCTGTTTCATTGGGACTCGACCTGCTGGAGGTCATTGCCTCGGCTGTGAGGTATCTTGAGAACTGCTTCTGGCTCAGAATCAGCTTTGAATCTATTGCAGCAAAGAGTTCAGGCTTGAAAGCTTCGGTCTCAATGATCTGCTTTCTGATTTCACGTTGCCTTTCCTCTGCATTGAACTCAGGCTTCTGGTTTCCCTGGCAAATTGAAGGGGCTTTTTTCAGCGTGCAGAACCCGAAGCCCTCATTGCAGGCAGGCCTGTCGAAGTCATTGTTAGACAGCCTGATATCTATGTCTATGAACTGCCTCAGGATCGCTATCCACTTGTCCTGGTCCTTTCTGGAGAGAAGGAATATGCTTGGCGGTATTGACTTGATTATATATGGCTGTATCTGCTCCAGTGAACTCAGCGTGTTGGATAGCAGGGGATCGTTGGATTCAATCAGATAACCTTCATTGATTGAGAAGCGTTCCATCTCGCTTTGATATCGCCCAAGTGTTGCCTTGAGAGGTTCCTGAGAGAACTGGGAGAGAAGAGCCGATGGAGAATCGCACAGTTCCTGCATCAGCTTGAAGCCTTCATAGCTTATGCAATAGGTCTGCACTCTGTCACATTGCTTTGCTTCAGCAAGAAAGGCCAATGAAGCATCATCGCCATCAGGTTCCCCATAGAAATTGAATTCGGTGGTGTTTGATGCAATGAAGCCGCTGCGCTTCTGCCTCTTCCAGTCCAGCACCTCGGCATTGGAGCAGATATGTCCGTCTTCATCGATTCTCAATACATTGCAGATAGAAAGATGGTGCACTATGCTCCATGGCATGAAGGGACAGTCCAATCCTTCCCTGATGGATAGAAAGTTTAGAAGTGCGGACATCTGGCTGGCTTTCAATCCGGCGAATTTACTGAGAAGCTCAATCGCCTGATTTGCAATGCTGCAAAGTTCAGCATTGCCATTGCAGGAAATGAAGATTGCAAGCTGAAGAGGTGACCATTGAAGCAGGTCGTGAAGCTTCTTTTCCGTTATTATCCTCTCCGTTGAACGGCTTCCCTTGATTGAGACGCGTAAAATGGAGATGTCCCAAAGAATGTGGGATATGTTTTCAAGTATGATGTTGGAGACGTCCTGATCCAAAGCCTGGAATGTCTTGATCTTTGCAATGTGCTTCACGATTGCTGATGGGGAAGAATAGCTTCCTTTTGTCATTATGCTGGCAACTGCAAGAACTTCCGACGACCCTATGTGAAAGCCGGTGTCACAGCGAGCTAAAGAAGATATCCCAACCACTTCGGGGAAGCCATAGTCAAGCATGTCATAAAGACTGCCTTTTTCTTCGATTATTCTTGTCTGTAGAATTGCGTTGATCTGAAGTTCGCAGGTGGAGCTGTTTTCAATGAGTATGAACCGTTGCTTGAGGTTTTCGATTGTTCCCTGAACTGATCGACTGGAAAGTGTGATGGAAAAATAAGCTTCGATTTCCTTTGCTGTGCAGATACGGTCAAGATTGAAGATGAAGAAGCATATTGCTGCCTCTACCCTGTCGATCAGGGAGAGGATGAGCTGCTGGTTTGAAGGATTCTGAAAGAAAGAAACCAACTCATTCTCCAAAAACGGCTTGTGATATGGTGTTTCAACCTTGCCAATGTAATTTTCATAGGTTCGAAAGAAATAATCTTCATTGATCTTTTTCATCTGATTTCTGAAATCAGCAATGCTGTCGTAATTCATGTTTCCTCAACTTTGTATGTATATCCTTGTTCTACAAGAAATTTCTGGCGGTTTGCGGCAAACTCCTCTTCCACTGTGAATTTGGATATGACCGAATAGAAATGGCATTTCCTTTCCTTGGGCCTGAGGATTCTGCCCAGTCGCTGAGCTTCCTCCTGTCTGGAACCGAAGACACCTGATACCTGAATCGCCACTGATGCGTCAGGCAGGTCCACTGCGTAGTTCGCCACTCGTGACACTATGAGAATCTGGATTCTCCCCTGTCTGAAATCATCAAAGTGACTCTCTCGTTCCTTGTTCGGCATGCTGCCGGTGATGATCGGAGCATGAACCAATTTGCCAATCTGCTTCAGCTGATCAAGATAGTGTCCGATTACCAGAATGAATTCGCCCTGATGCCTGTTGATGAGATTGCAGACCACATCGATCTTGGCGGGATTGGTCGAAGCTATCCTGTTCTTCTCAAATCTGGTTCCCACTGCATACGGGATTACAAGCTCCTGAGGGAGAGAGACTCTCAATTCAGTGCACATTGCATCGGCGATCCAGCCCTTTTCCTCCAGGACGCTCCATGGGACGTCATAGCGCTTGGGGCCTATGAGGGAGAACACATCGGTTTCAAGTCCGTCTTCCCTGATCAGGGTTGCTGTCATTCCCACGCGGTGAGACGATTGCAGGCAGGCCGTGAACCTGAACATAGGTGCAGGAAGAAGATGGACTTCATCAAAGATAAGCAGTCCCCAGTTCCGAGCCTTGATTATCTCCAGATTGTTCATTGAGAGGGACAAGTCGTCTTCCTTCTGCTGTGAATGGATGAGAACCTGGTATGTGCACACGGTGACGCTGCGAATCTCTTTCCGCTCCCCACTGTATTCTCCTATATCTGATTTCGGGATGTCAGTCTTGCTTTGGATTTCCCGGATCCATTGCCTTGCTGCGATTATGTTAGGGCAGATGACCAGTGTGGGAGTGCATAACCTCGCCATGATTCCAATTCCAACAATTGTCTTTCCAGCGCCACAGGGAAGGACTATTGTCCCATATCCTGTACCTGGCTCTCCATTGCCTAGCATTGAATCGATTGCAGCTATCTGATAGTCACGCAGCTGGAGATTCTCATTGAGTCTGACAGGGAAATTCTCCTTTTTCCTGAAGGGAATAAGATCTTCAACTGGATATCCGATCTTCATCAGGGCAACCTTGATGTTGCCACGTTGAATGGCATCGATGGTGATCGTGCAGTTGTCGTCATCCAGATATCTGAACATCGAAGAGAGAGACTTGGTTGCGATGATTTCCTTGTATATCCCCTTGTCCTTGATTTTAAGGAGAAGATTGGATTCATCCTCTTCGACAAGGATAAGCTTGCCGAATCTCGAAGCGATTGCAGCCACGTACCCTGAGACTGACTGAGGTATTAAAAACTTTGTCCATTTGTTCAGCGTGTCCATGATCTGCTCGGCAGTGCTGCCTGCTCCCATGGCATTCCACAGTGAAATGCTGCTTATCTGATAGGTGTGAATGTGTTCAGGAGATTTTATCAGCTCGGCGAAAGGCGCGATTGCATTCCTGCATTCCTCGAAGGCAGGGGAGTCTACTTCCAGAAGCAAAGTCTTGTCCGTCTGAATGATAAGAGGTCTATCTTCCATGCTGCTGATACCAAAGGTCAAGAATGGAAAGCGCTGTCATCGCTTCCACCACGGGGCAAATGCGAAAGCAAATGCACCAGTCATGTCTTTCATTGAATGTCATCGTTCTCTTCATCATGTTGCCGAGATCTGTCGCTTCCACTGGGACATCTGTAGTGGGGACAGGCTTCACAGCCGCCCTGAAGCTCAGCTCCGTCCCATCGCTCAGCCCGCCAAGGACACCTCCGCTCATCAGAGGACCGTCATTGGTGCTTCCACTGTTGAATTCGCATCCGAATCCGGACCCGAACTCTATTCCCTTTATGGCTGGAATGGACATCACGGCATGGGAGATCACTGCATCAAGCTTGTCGAACAATGGCTCTCCGATTCCTGCGGGAATGCCTGTAGCTCTGCAAGATACGGTTCCACCGACTGTTTCGCCCTTGGATCTGTACATCTGAACAAGAGATTCCCAGGCATTTCTATCATCCTGATTGTTCTCGTTGCCCCTGATTCCTCCTACGGAGGTCACCTGGCAGTTTATCTCGATTCCCTTGGACGAAAGAATCTGAATGGCTATGGAACCAGCGGCAACGATTGCGGCTGTCAATCTTCCGCTGGCTCTTCCTCCGCCACGATGATCGCAGTTACAATAGCGGAGGTGATATGGAAGGTCTGCATGACCTGGCCTTGCGAAACGCATCAATGTGTCCGCTGCGTTATCTGAATTGCAATCCCTGTTTGGAATTACGATACAGATAGGAGCACCGGTGGTCTTTCCATCCAGTACTCCGCTTGTGATCTCAAATTCGTCTGATTCGATCCGGCTTGTCGAAGCTGATGACTGGCTTGGTCGCCGTCTTCTCAACATCGTGTTCATTGCAGCTGAATCGATAGGAAAACCGCTTTCAAGTCCATCAAGAACCGCTCCGATTTCATTTCCTCTGGATTCACCGAATACTGTCAGTCGTAGAATTGTTCCGAACGTGCTTCCGCCCAAGTCTGATTCCTCCCTCAGGAATCGAGAATCGAAGTGAGTTTGCTGACTATATCCTCGTCGTTCCTGTAATCATACAATTGTATCACATAATCACAAAAACTTGAATACACCTTATTTCTTTGTTCTGCAATGACAAGGAATTGTCTTTCAGGATTGATTTGACTCAGATATGCCGGAATGCCATTTGCACATGCTCTTTGAAAAAGGATGTCGGATTTCTGTTTCAGGTAGATCTTTCTTGAGCTGAATTTGGCAATCAGATTCATTGCCGGAATGTTGTCAGCCAGTCCTCCTCCGGTGGAGATGCAGAATCTGGTCTCCGATTCAGCTTCAGCCTTGCTGATGATCCGCTTCAGCGTCTCATATTCCAATTCCCGGAATCCTGGGGCTTTGAGGGTGCGGTACAGGTGGCCGATTCCCAGTGCTTCATTGGAAGCTGCAAGCATCGCTTCATCGCTGTCAATGAAGCTAAGACCTCTTTGCTGGAGGATTCTTCCGAAGTGAGTCTTTCCAGAACCTTTCATTCCGCACAGAACGATTGTATGTCGGTCATCAGAAGTCATCGAGTGACATGTCCTTGCGATTCTTGGATTTCAGATATTCATATTCATTTCTGCTTCGTCTTGTATTCCTTCGGACCTTGTCTCCCATAAGAGCTGACTTGAATGAGATGATCATCAGCAGATACAGTGCATCAAAAAGGCACAGGCCTATAGGATTGCCTTGAAATCCGATGGATAGCACCGGGGCTGATTTTGATATCATTGGAAGGAGCACGATGAATGTGATCACTCCAAGTCCAAGGGTCAGCAGAAAGGGGATGATCCATAGAAGAAATCGACGTGAGAACAGCGAATGAATGCAGAGTACGAGTGAGATCAGAAGCAATCCCAGACTTACCAATGGCATGATGTATGGTTGCACAAAAACCTCCACAGATTCATGAATTGATGATATCATATGATTGAGCAAATAAAAAGGAGGCTGATTGATGATGCAGAACCAATTGGACAAGAAAGTGCTTCAGCAGAGGAAGAGACTTCGGGAAGATGATGTCCGTGGTGCATATTACAGGGACACTACCGCAATAATGCACAGTTCTCCATTCAGAAGGCTGAAACATAAGGCTCAGGTGTTCTTTGCTCCAAGCAACGACCATATCTGCACAAGGATTGAGCATTCTCTGCATGTGGCGAGCATTGCCTCCGCAATTTGCAAAGGTTTGGGATTGAATGATGAGATTGCCTGGGCGATAGGGATGGGACATGACCTGGGACACGCTCCATTTGGCCATACCGGTGAGAAGATCATCAGTTCGATAATGGAGAAGAAGGGACTGGGACCGTTTCATCACGAAGTGTTCTCACTGAGAATCGTTGACATGCTTGCCCATTTGAATCTGACCTATGCCGTCAGGGATGGAATAGTCTGCCATTGCGGAGAAAAGTTCATTCAGCGTATCAAGCCTGAGGAGAAAGTGAAGGACCTTGACAGCATAACTGGCATTGCTGGCTTGATTCCAGCTACATGGGAAGGCTGTGTGGTGCGTTTCTCTGACCAGATAGCCTATCTTGGAAGGGATTTCGAGGATGCCTGCAGGTTGAATGTCGTGCGTAAGACTGATCTTCCCGAAACTGCGGCAAGGGTCCTGGGAAGGACAAATGGTGAGATCATCAACACCCTGGTGAATGACTTGATTGCCAGTTCCTCCTCCGAGGACGGCATAGGCTTCAGTGACAGTGTATTCGAGGCAATGAAGATAATGAAGGACTTCAACTATCATAATATTTACCGCAGCAGTCTGCTTGAGGGTTATGAAAGATACTTCTCACGTCTGATAAATCTTGTCGTCAACTATCTTGATGGTCTTTTCGATCAGTATGGATTTGAAGAAAAACCGTACAGGGAGGAGAAGAACATGCTTGCAGTCGGATTCTGCAATCATATCAACGAGAAGAAGGATGTCTATCTTCAGCGTGATGGTGGCTATCAGCGGATGGTGATGGACTACATTGCCGGAATGAGTGACAATTTCTGCATGGACTGTGCCAATGAAATCCTCAAGCCCGAGCATATAAACGAATCGATGGAGCAGCTACTTACTGGCAAGTGGTTCGACATCGGCTAGATCCGAAATCTTTCCCTCTCTCACCCATTTCCTTGAAAGGTACATGAAAGGCGTGTCGAATACTGCGACTATCCATTTCAACACCAGCGTGGATATGAAGATCTGAATCAGAACGTTGATTTCGAATGTCCCCCAGAATGCTATCGCAGTGAAGAGAAGCGAATCGATTGCCTGACTTACGAATGTGGAGAAGTTGTTTCGTATCCACAGTGCCTTGGAACGTTTCTTCCAGAATTGATATGCATAGATGTCATGGGTGTTGGAAATGAGGTATGCGATGAGACTTCCAAGCGTGATTCTTGGCATGAGGGAGAATAAGGTCTGAAGACTTTGCTGCATTGCATCGCTGGGAGCAGGCTTGAACATGAGTGCGAACTGCATCAGAACCGTCATGGTGATGAGACTGAAGAAACCTATCTTGACCGCTTTCCCCGCTGATTCCTTGCTGTAGAATTCGCTGAGGATGTCAGTTGCAAGGAAGCTTGTGGCATAAACGATGTTCCCCAGTGTGGCTTCCATTCCGAAAAGCACTATCGTCTTGGTCACCTGGATGTTTGCGACGATCACGGATATCGGCATCCAGATGTACAGTCCTGTCTTGCCCCATGCCCTGAATGCAACCATTATGGCTGCAAAGTTGACCACGAGCATCGTGATCCAAAGAATCTCATTCATTTTCTTCTCACTTTTCCTGGAAACTCTGAAGCACCTTGTATGTGGTGACAGAATCAATGCTCTTGACCACGAACGTCAGTTCGTTAAGAGTTGAAACAAGTTCCAGAAGATTTATATCTTCCCAGGCAAGGCGCTGCACCGCCTCGTGGATGATTCCTGGTGTCTGGAGGAAAGGACCGGAGAAAACCATGGTGAAGGCCACCAGGCTGTCTTCGTTGTGAAGCACCTTGCTTCCATGAATTGCACGTTCCACCTGCTCTCGGTATTTCTCGCTGGCGAAGATTCCCACTTCATTTGTACCGACAATGAAGTTGATGAATTCCCTGTGGCTGCTAGGCAATTCCTGGTACAGGACCGATATCTTGCCCAGAAGAGCCTCGTCCTTTTCCAGATTGTAATCGAATATGTTCGTGTGCATCACTATCTGATATTCAAGCGCCGGAATCCTGGAGCCTTGATCTGTGGAGAAATTGAGTTCCAGTGCATAGCGCCGCAGTGCCATGACAATTGAGTTGAGTCCTATTGTCTTTCCAACGGCTTCTTCGACTTTTTCCTTCACAGCCGAGGCATATGATGAACAGTTAAGAAAGTTGCGTGAAAGCATTTCCTTGATGTATGGTGAATTGTCTACCAGATTTCTTACCGTTTCGCTTATGGAGCCTTTCATATGACCTCTCAGTGCATGTTATTATAGTAACATGCTTGTTATGCTTCAAGCTTTTTTTGCAAATTGATGAAAACTTTTTTATTTCTTTTTCAATTGAAGGCCATTCAGATGGCAAATTGTGTCGATTCTCTCTAATTTCAAATGATAATACGCTATATATAGATTTTTTTGGGTTTGAGTGATACTCTTAGGAACGAGGGTTTGTTATGAAATGTCCTGAATGTGGAAGCAATGACGATCGAGTAGTGGAGTCCAGGCCGAGTTCCGATGGCACTTCCATCAGAAGAAGGCGTGAATGCCTTCACTGCGGTGCCCGCTTCACAAGCTATGAGAAGGTGGAAGAGAAGACATTGATGGTTCAGAAACGTGACGGCAGTTACGAACCTTTCGATATCCGGAAGCTGGAGCGTGGCATCAGAATCTGCACCGACAAGCGAATGATAGACCCTGAGATAATTAATCAGCTGGTCATGGACATCGAGCAGGCCATCATCCGTGAGGCTGGATCGAAGCGGCTCATCGCATCGGTCTCGATTGGCGAGGAAGCCCTCAAGCATATTTACAAGGTTGATCCTGTCGCCTATGTCAGATTCGCCTCAGTATACAGGTCTTTCAGTGATTTGAAGCAGTTCATTCAGGAAATTGAGAAGATTGCCCAGGTGGTGGATTCCGACAAATCCCCAGTCATGGAGAAAGGGCAGTAAATGCAGATTCTCAGTTCGTACATAAGGAAGAGCCCGATGATAAGTGCTTTCGAAAAGGATATGACTTATCCTCTGAAAGCCTTCGGTCTGGATGGTCTTCCATTGCTTTCAACCGCAGGCATACTTCTTTCCTGCACCAGATTTCGTGGCAATCTTTTTTTGATATGTCCTACGGATGAGGCCGCCAAGCAGCTCTATCAGGATGCAAAGGTTGTCCTGAAATCGGTGAACACTGTATTCTTTCCATCAAATTCACGTCTTTTCTATTCTGATTATCAGCAGACTGAAGCGGACTTGGCTCAGGCGAGGACTCTTCGGCTGATCATGGATTCAACCAAGCTCCTTGTGATTGTTTCGCTTCGTGCTTTCGTTTCAAGGCTTCCTTCAAGAGCCATGGTGAATTCCAAGTCCATCAGCATTCAGAAGGGCAAGGCCTTTGATTCTTTTGGCTTGGCGACAATGCTTGCCCAGTGCGGTTATGCAAGGACTTCAAGCACCTCAATGCCAGGCGAGTTCTCGCTCAGAGGAGAGGTGATGGATATCTTTGTTCAGGGAGAGTCTGAACCGTTCAGGGTATTCTCCGAATGGGATACTGTTGAGCGGATTTCGATATATGATCCTCTTTCACAGCAGACTGTGCGGGATGTTCCTTCCTTGCGGATTCCAATGCTTGAGAATCAGAGTCTGTCAAAGATGGATCTGATCATTGCTTATCTGACCAAGGATGATTATTTCATTCTTGATGGCACATCAAGGCTGGAAAACAGCTACAAGTCGCTTCAGATTGAAGCGAAGAGCCTCTATAGGAAGGCTTTTCTTGAAAACCGGGATTGCATGAAGCCAAATGATGTCATGCTGGATTTTCCAGTTTTCTGCCGAGGCACTGGACGGAGACTGAGCATCCTTGACCTGGAGGAGAAAAGCCAGGGTGTATTCCGTTTTTCTCTGGAAGGGCAAAGGTCATATTTTGGAAATTTCACTTATCTAAAGGGTGATCTGGAAGGGCTTCTGAACAACCAATGGAGCATTACGATATATGCATCATCTGAGATACAGAGGACAAGGCTTTCGCAGATGCTTGTGAATTTTTTGCAGATTCATTATGAAGTGGGTCTGATTTCGGGGGGATTCGCCATTCCTGATTCCAAGCACATCGTGATTTCGGAAGGAGAGATATTCGGAAGACGGAAGCAGGTTGCCAAGACAATTTCGCAGACTCAGAGCACTCCTCTTGACAGCTTCGTGGAGCTGGAGGAAGGAGATTATGTAGTTCATGTCAATTATGGAATCGGAAAATTTTTGAAGATTGACCGCGTCAGGGAACGGGACTACATCAAGATCCAGTACTCAGGTGATGAAGTCCTGTATGTTCCGATCGAGCAGGCGAATCTGGTGCAGAGGTACATTGGAAGTGCCGGTGGCATACCTCATGTCGACAAGCTTGGTGGGACCTCGTGGGAAAACAAGAAGGCCAAGGCCAGGGAGAATGCCGAGAAGCTTGCCAAGAATCTGATAGATCTGTATGCAAGGAGAAAGCAGAGCACCGGTTATCCTTATCCAAAGGACACTGACTGGCAGCTGCAATTCGAGGCGGCCTTTCCTTATGACGAGACGGAAGACCAGCTCAAATGCGTGGATGACATCAAGGCTGACATGGAAAGCCCGTTGGTCATGGACCGGCTTGTCTGTGGAGATGTCGGATATGGAAAGACCGAGATAGCTTTCAGGGCAGCATTCAAGGCTGTTCTCAGCTCCAAGCAGGTTGCATTCCTCGCTCCTACAACGATTCTTGCCGAACAGCACTATCATAACTTCCAGGAGCGCTGCAGGGACTTCCCTGTCAAGTCCGGCCTGCTGTCCAGGCTTGTCTCGAAGAAGGACCAGAAAGATGCTCTGAAGCTTCTGAAGGAAGGCAAGATCGACATTCTCTTCGGAACTCACAGGATTCTGCAGAAGGATGTGGCGTTCTCAGATCTGGGACTGCTTGTAGTGGATGAGGAGCAGAGGTTCGGTGTCAAGGACAAGGAGAAGATCAAGCAGCTGAAGCACAATGTCGATTGTCTCAGCCTGAGTGCGACTCCAATACCCAGGACCTTGTACATGTCATTGCTCAAGATCCGCGACATGTCGCTTCTTACTACTCCTCCAATCAGCAGACGTCCGATTCAGACTGAAATATGTGAATTTGATTCAACCAAGGTGACCCAGGCGATCAGGAATGAGGTTAACCGTCAGGGACAGGTGTTCTATCTGCACAACAGGGTGGAATCTCTTGATCAGGTTGTATCGATTCTACGCCAGCAGATGCCGGATCTCCTGATAGAAAGTGTCAATGGCCAGATGGATCCTTCCAAGGTGGAGGACATCATGAGACGCTTTGTCTATGAGGGAATACAGGTTCTGGTTGCCACCACCATCATCGAGAACGGAATCGACATCCCTAATGTCAACACAATCATCATCGACAGGGCGGATCTGTATGGCTTGAGTCAGCTGTACCAGCTTCGAGGAAGAGTGGGGCGAAGCGACCGTGAGGCCTATGCATATCTCTTCTATCAAAGCGACCGGGTGCTTTCAGAGGATGCGATAAAGCGGCTCAAGGTGATTTCTGAGAACACGGAGCTTGGATCGGGGTTCAAGGTAGCCATGAAGGACATGGAAATCCGAGGTGCAGGAAATCTTCTTGGTCGAGAGCAAAGCGGCCAGATGTCCACTGTCGGATTGGATATGTATATCCGACTGCTTGATGAAGCAATCGTTTCACTTCAGCATAGTGATGAAAAGCCGGAGAAGGAAGTATTCTTCGAATTGGATTATTCTGGATTCATCCCACCTGCGTACATCACTGCCCCTTCGATCAAGTTCGAGATTTACAAGAAGATCGCTTCAATCAAGGATGAGGCTTCTCTCATCGCTCTCACCGCGGAGCTTCAGAACCGTTTCGGACCTGTTCCTGAGGAAGTCAGCAACCTGCTTTACATTGCGGAGCTGAAGATAGTGTGCCGGAAGCTTGAGATATATCATCTCAAGGAGTTCAAGGGAAATGTGGTGATAGAATTCAGCCGTCTGGCATCCATCCCGTTCGAGCGCCTGATTTCGCTGGTCAAGACATCAAATGGCTCTGTGAAGCTGGATCCTCGTCGTCCGAATTATCTGATCATGAAGACTTCCGCAATAAGTCTGAAGGATAAATCGTTGTTCATTCTTGAAAAGCTTCAGCGTCTGTTTGCCTGATTCTCGAACCAGAGTTCGCGAATGCTGTAGTTCTTGTCCAATCCTTTCCGTTCAAACCCTGTCTCTGGTCTCCATCCGATTGGATCTGCAAAGCCGTCATAGGGGTTGTGCATTCCTTCGCAGTGAGAAAGCACGTCAAGCATCTGCTGGGCATAGTCCTCCCAGTCAGTCGCTGCGTAGATGTAACCGCCTTTCTTAAGTTTTGACTGGAGAAGTTCAATGAAGGGAGGTTGAATCAGACGTCTTCCGTGATGTTTCTTCTTTGGCCATGGATCTGGGAAGAAAATATGAAACCCTGATACACTGTCGTCATCTACAAGGTCTGCGATTGCCTGCTTGGCATCAAATCTCATGATTCTGATGTTTTCCAGTCCTGAATTCCCTATTTTGTATAGGACCTTCGAAAAGCCGAACAGAAAGACCTCAAAGCCTATGTAGTTGATCCTTGGATGCTGCTGTGCAATCTGGAGGGTTGATTCACCCATTCCGAATCCAATCTCAATAACCACAGGATTGTCGTTTCCAAATATCCTTGCGAAATCCATCCTGCCGGCGGAGTAGGTGAGACAGTACTTGTCGAACAAGCAATCCAAAGCCTCAAGCTGATGGGAGCCGAGCTTCTGCCCTCTCAGGACAAAGCTCTTCACAGCTCTCCTGTTGTCTTGAGGACGTACCTCGATATGGTCGATCTCCGGATGTTTCTTCAGTATTTCATCAAAGGAAGGTACTTTGTTCATGTTTTCTCCATCAAAAAAAACCGGTCTGACGGTGTACGCCAGAACCGGTAATGTCATTCGCTTCTTCAGTTATTTGGAAGCTTCCTCTGCCTCTGCCTTTGCAGTCTTGATGACGTCTTCTGCAAGCTTTCCCTGGAGAGTCTCATAATGGTCGAACTCCAGTTCGAAGCTTCCAGTTCCGGATGTCATGGCCTTGAGGTCAATGGCATAAGTGAGCATCTCTGAATCTGGCACTTCAGCATTGACTGCAATCATGTTTCCACCGAGGTCTTCCTGTCCAAGAACTCTTCCTCTCTTGGAAGAAAGGTCAGATAGGACATCGCCCAGATACTGGTTATCGATATAGACAGTCAACTTCATGTATGGCTCGAGAAGAACTGCTCCGGCTTTCTCCAAAGCGGCTCTGATAGCTCCCTTTGCAGCGAGCTTGAATGCCATTTCGGAAGAGTCAACAGGGTGTTCCTTTCCATCGATGAGAGTGACGGCGATGTCAACAAGTGGATATCCTGCAAGGAATCCTTCGACCATTGCCTCATGAAGGCCTTTTTCAATTCCAGGAATGTATCCCTTGGAAATGCTTCCGCCCTTGATTGCATTGGTGAATGTGTAGTAGGCGCCTCTTTCGGATGGTTCAATCTCAAGAAGGACCTTTCCGTACTGTCCATGTCCACCGGACTGCTTCTTATGTGCATATTCTGCGATTCCGCTCTTCTTGGTGATGGTCTCGCGGTATGCAATCTTCGGAATCTTTGTGTTGATCTGAATCTTCTGCTTGTCCTTCACCTTGTCGAGGATCATGTTCAGGTGGAGTTCTCCCATTCCTGAAATGACTGATTCCTTCGTCTCTTCGTTGAAGTTGCTCTGGAATGTCAGATCCTCTTCTGTGACTCTGTGGATGAAGTCGTTCATCTTGACTTCGCTGTTCTTGTCAGGGGCCGAAATCGCCAATGCATAAATCGGTGCAGGGAACTGCAACGGCTGGAATCTGAATCCGAAGTCCGAACCGCCCATCAGAGTCGAGTTGGTGTTGGCACTGTTGCTCTTGGTAAGAATTCCAATCTCACCGGCGCAGAGGCTGGGCACTTCGATGATCTTCTTTCCAACTGCCTTGTAGAGCTTTCCAGGTCTTTCCTTCTTTCCAATTTCAGGATTGATCAAATCTGTATCAGGGAGGAGTGTTCCTGTGATGACTTTGATGAATGAAAGCTTTCCAGAGAACTGGTCGATTGTAGTCTTGAAGACGTATGCGGATATTTCAGAGCTTTCCTCGATTGCCTTGGGCATGATCTTCTTGGTTTCGTCCTTGGCATTGTAGATGAAATCATTCTTTCCAAGTGGATTCGGGAATGTTTCAGCTACGAAATTCAGGAAACTGGTGATTCCTGAGCCCTTGAGTGTGCTTCCGCAGAACACAGGAACCAGAAGGTTCTTGTCCAGGCCTTCCTTGAGGCCCTTGGCGATTTCAGAAGCATCAAGTGTGCCTTCCTCGAAGAACTTCTCCATCAGCTCGTCAGCACCTTCGGCAGCTGCCTCGATGAGAACTGATCTTGCTTCCTCTACCTTGTCAGCATATTCGGCAGGAATCTCGATTTCCTTCTCCTGGGCACCATCCTGAATCAGATATGCCTTGTTGGAGATGAGATTGATGATGCCGGTGAAGCTTGCTGCCTGTCCCATTGGAATGGTGATAGGAACGAGTGTCATCTTGAGTTCGCCTCTCAGATGCTCCATCGTCTTGTCGTAATCCACTCTTTCCTTGTCCATCTTGTTCAGGAAGAGGACTCTCGGCATGTTGCGGTTGTTCAGCCTTCTCCAGAGCTTGATTGTCTCGATCTGAGCACCTTCTCTGGCATCCACCATCATCACTGCTGTCTCGCATGAGCGCAGTCCGCATATCACTTCACCGATGAAGTCTGCTGTACCGGGGGTGTCCAGTGCATTGAGGGTCTTGCCTTTCCAGTCCATTGTGGCAAATGCGCAATGAATCGATATCTTGCGGGCGATTTCCTCTTCCGTGTAGTCACTTACCGTCTTTCCGGATTCTGCCATTTCTGGTTTTGAAATGGCACCAGTATAGTAAAGCAACTGTTCCAGGAAAGCTGTCTTTCCTGTTCCGTTGTGTCCTGCAATAGTAAAGTTCCTTAAATCAACGCTGTTAACGCCCATATATGCTCCTCCCAAACGTGCTTTGGAAAACTGATGAAAAAACACGCAAGATTAAGTTTACGAGGGATTTTCAATTCTGTCAAATATAAATGGATACATATCTGTTGAAAATGACTTTTTCTTATGATACTGTAACACGCGGAGAATGAAATGAACCCAAAGGCAACTAGAAATATTGGAATCATAGCGCATATTGATGCTGGAAAGACTACTACAACGGAAAGGATCCTCTACTATACAGGTGTGAATCATCGAATTGGGGAAGTCGATAACGGCGAAGCGACCATGGATTTCCTTGTTCAGGAACAGGATCGTGGAATCACTATATCCAGTGCGGCGACAACATGTTACTGGAAGGATCATCAGATAAACATCATCGACACTCCCGGTCATGTGGATTTCACTGCCGAAGTGGAGAGGTCGCTTCGTGTCCTGGATGGCGCTGTAGGCGTGTTCTGCGCCGTAGGAGGCGTGGAGCCACAGAGCGAGACTGTCTGGCGTCAGGCTGATGAATATAATGTCCCTAGAATCGCCTTCATCAACAAGATGGATAGAATGGGGGCGGATTTCTATCGTGTGATTGGAGAAATCAAGGATCGTCTGAAGTCCGAGCCAGTGCCGCTGTTTCTTCCTGTCGGAAGTGAATCTGATTTTTCGGGCGTGATTGATCTGATCAATCAGAAGATGATCACCTTTTCAGGGACTCAGGGCGAAGAGATGATTTCGAGTCCCGTTCCTGATGAGCTTGCCGATGGGGCCGCAAAATGGCATGACAAGCTGATCGATGCGGTCTCCTCGATTGATGACCGGATAACCGACCTGTACTTCGAAGGGAAGCCGATTCCTCCCGAAATGGTGATTTCCGCTTTGAGGATGGGGACGATCAAGCACGCCATTCTTCCTGTGTTCGTTGGTTCATCACTTAAGAACATCGGTGTCCAGTGCCTTCTTGATGGAATCGTTGACCTGCTTCCTTCACCTGAGGAAGTCGATGAGATAAAGGGAGTCTCTGTCAAGAAAGGTGAGGTGGTGAAGGTCCCCAACAATGCAAAGGGCCCGTTGCTTGGGCTTATCTTCAAGGTGACCTACGACAAGGATGCAGGATTGCTGAGCTTTGTAAGGATGTACAGTGGCACTCTCAAGCGTGGTGAATCAGTATACAACATGGAAAAGAAGAAGAAGGAAAGAGTCAACCGTATCTTCCGCATGCATGCGAATCGTACTGATGACATCAATGAGCTTGAGGCAGGTGACATCGGAGTCGTTGTTGGCTTCAAGATCGGACAGACAGGCGACACGATCGGACTGGAAGGTTACCAGGTGCGGCTGGAGGAGATGAATTTCCCAGAACCTGTTATCAGCATCGCCATAGAGCCAAAGACAATGAGTGACCATGACAAGCTTGCCAAGGCGCTGGAGATGCTTTCGTGGGAGGATCCGACATTCACATGGAAGGAAAATGAGGAAACGGGACAGATCATCATAAGCGGAATGGGTGAGCTGCATCTGGATGTCCTGACGACACGTCTCACCGATGATTTGAAGGTCGATGTGAGAATCGGAAACCCACAGGTCTCATACAGAGAGAGCATCACGTTGGAGAAGGAGGATTCCTTCACCTTCAGCAAGATCATAGCTCAGAAGGAGAACAATGCCACTGTCACCTTGAGGGTGTCTCCTCTGGGACCGAAGGCTGGTCTCGAGTACGTGAACTCGGTCAGTGCCAAGACTATGCCTGCTGAGTTCTTCCAGGCTGTGGAACGTGGAGTGAGAAGCTCGATGCAGAGCGGCATTCAGTTCGGTTATGAAGTCTGCGACATGAAGGTAGAGCTTGTCGATGTCAAGTATTCGGAATTGATGTCCACTGAATTCGCCTTTGAGGCCGCCGCCGCTCAATGTTTCGACAAAGTCTGTCTGGAGGCTGGTCCTGTCGTGATGGAGCCTATCATGGATGTGGTAGTGACTGTTCCATCGCAGTATGTCGGGGAAGTGATTGGCTCGCTGACTATGAGAGGCGGAATAGTGTCCAGCATGGAAAGCAGGGCAAACGGAGATCTGGTTCATGCACAGGCTCCGCTTTCCAAGCTTTTTGGATATTCCACTGCCTTGAGAAGCTCAACGCAGGGCAGGGGAGCCTTCTCCCAGTCATTTGATCATTACGCTGTTGCCGATAAGAAATTCATATGAATCCGATTGAGATGATTCTTGTTGGAATAGGGCTGTCTGTGGATGCCTTTGTGGTCTCAATCTGCAAGGGGCTTTCAATCAGGGGAAAGGCGTGGAAGACAGCTTTTGTCTATGCTCTTACATTCGGAGTATTCCAGGCGGGGATGCCTTTGGCTGGATACTTCATTGGAAGTCAGTTCGTCACTGTGCTACAGCGTTTTTCCAAGTGGATAGCCTTTGCCTGCTTCATGTTCCTGGGAGTCAAGACGATAGTCGATACTCTTTCCAAGCCTTCATGTGGCTGTGATTCGTCTTCGTGCAATGATGGCATCAATTACCTTGAGCTTCTCTCTCTTGCTATTGCGACATCGATTGATGCCTTGGTGGTAGGGTTCAGCTTCGCTCTGATTCCTAACATGGACATTTACCTTGCCGTATCGTTGATAGGGGGCGTGACCTTCCTGCTTTGCCTGCCAGCTGTGATGCTTGGAAGACTTCTTGGCTCCAGGACAGAGAGGGTTTCGTCGATCATCGGCGGTGCCATTCTCATCCTTCTTGCAGTCAAGGTCATTGTTGCCTGACAATCCTGTCCAGAAGCTTTTTCCGTTGCCGGCAGGGCATTTGCCCCATCCTGGTTTTTTTCACTATTGTTCAGGATTCTTGATTTCTTCTTGACAGATGAAGTTCAGATGTTAGACTGTCATAAAGGATGAATGAAGGATGAAAAAGAAAATGTTGCTCTTGGCTGTTCTGTTTATTTCCACTGGTTTGGTATTCGCCGCTGTGGATTTCGCAAGGATCGACGATCTCTATTTTCATTCAGAGATAGATGAAGTGCAGAGATTGCTCGAAACTGCTCTTGACTCCGGCATCTCTGATGAAGAGAAGGTCGGTGTTCTCTGGCGTCTGGCAAGAAACTGCATCGATCTGGGAGACAGGCTTCCTGATGATGCCAAGAAAGAAAAGTATGCTACATTCGAGAAGGGCGAGGCCTTTGCCGATCAATCGATAGCCTTGAAGGAAACCCCGGAGGGTTACATCTGGAAAAGCTCCAACATAGGACGCTGGGGTCAGACCAAGGGACCTCTTAATTCTCTTGCCAAGGCAGAACCGATGCGTGAACTTCTGACGAAGGTTGTCAATGACTTCAAGTACTTGGAATCATCTGATGTCTGGTATGTCATCGGATGCCTTTATGATCAGCTTCCTGGAATGCCGATAAGCTTCGGAAATTCAAACATGGGGCTTTCCTACATGAGGCTTGCCGTCAAGACCATCCCTTCATGGGTCTGGTATGGTGGAACTTATCAGTATCTTGCCGAAGCTCTTTACAAGCGCAACTGGTCAGATTCCAAGCGGAACAGCGAATTCCCAAAGATTGAGAAGAAGTACGAGAAGACCAAAGGAAGTCAATTCAAGAAGTTGGGTTACTACGAAGGATCATTGGACTTGAATTCCACTCCAGTATATGCATCAAGGCCGCTAGGGAAGATGTCTGACCGTGAAGAGGCAGTTGCCGTTCTAAGATATGCCCTGAAAGTGTATGAAAACAGGGATTTCCATACCAAAGGTGATGTAAAGAACTATGAAGAGATCAACGCTCTTCTCGATTCCTGGACTTGATAGCTTCTTTTGAAGTGAATATATCTTGAGCCACTGACACTGTTCCATGCAAATCGATTCTGGATGAATCGAGAGGTCTTCAGGTGTTTATCCGAAAAAAAAGCTGTTCCATTCTCGCATCATGCGAATCTGAAACAGCCTTGAAGGCATCTCCGAGCAGAATCGAACTGCTGTTGACGGGATGAAAACCCGTTGTCCTAACCCCTAGACGACGGAGACAAGTCGTTGTTTTTGAGCCGCACTGGATTTGAACCAGTGACCCACGCCTTAAAAGGGCGTTGCTCTACCTACTGAGCTAGCGGCCCCTACAACGAATCCAAGAATAACAAAGTTTTCAATCAAATGTCAACTGGTTTATCTCAAATATGCTTTTTCTTTTATACTAGGTGTGAGGATGCTCCCAAAAACAATCATTTGCATCATATTTCCTGTAGCTGGCTGCCAGGAGAATGTCCTGATCCTCGATTGTATCATGTCCTTCCATATCGGCTATGGTCTGAGCCATCGATGCTATCGAGAAGGCTCCCCGTGTGCCTGAGACTACAATGTTCATCTTCTGAATTCTCGACAGGCAGGATCGGATCGCAGCCTGGTCGCCATTTCTTTTTTCAGCTCTGATCATTGCCCTTTGCATACTACTTATATATGAGCCATTCTTTTTTTCATCATCTGGCTTATAAAGACAGTCCTGAAAAGAGACAGGTAGTCTTATATCGAATCTGTCGATAAGGGGAGCTCCTATCCTTGCCCAGTGGCTTCTGATCCTTGTCGGATTGCATGTGCATGTTGACTTGGGGTTGCCCAGTCCGCCACAAGGGCAGGGGTTCATTGTAGCCCCGATCATGAATCTGGCCGGATATTCGACCATCATCCCAGTACGGGCGGACTGGCTTTTACCACGGTCGATTATTTCTCTTACACCCTCGAGAAACTTGGTGGAATAACCGGTTATTTCATCCAGGATCATTACTCCGCCATGAGCAAGCGCAGCTTCTCCCGGGCACATCTTTTCTCCGCCACCCAGCAGTCTTTGAATCGTGCAGTCGTGTGGAATGTCTCTGAACGGTGGTTCCATTGGATTGTCTCTTGTCTGATGAATGCAGGCGTATATCCTTTCAACTTCATCAATTTCATTGTTCTGCAATGCAGGAAGAAGCTTTGGAAGCATTCTTATCATCATTGTCTTTCCAACTCCCGGAGGCCCGAAAAGCAGTATGTTGTAATGCCCGGCGGCGGCAATGCAGAGGGCTTTCTTCACATGTTCCATTCCTATCACATTTTCAAACAGTGAAGGCGTGATGGGACTTGCCGATGGTTTCAGTGTCTGCTGCCAAGGATGCGCAATGCTATGATGCAGGTGCATCCTTACAACCGAAAGAGCTTCCTGAATCGTTTCAACCCAGAATGTCTGCAAAGATCTGGTGTCCTTGTTCCTGCTTTTGCCAGGAAGCACACACAGCGAGCAGTTTTCCCGTAAGGCGGCTTTCTCTGCACCTTGGCTGAAGTCTTCACCATGAACCAGATTCCCAGACAAAGACAGTTCTCCTGCGACCATTATCGTAGCATTGCTTTCTTTCATCGGGTCAGATGACAGCAGAACGCTCAAGGCTATAGCCAAGTCAAGTGACGATCCGGCCTTGCGAAGATATGCTGGCGCCAGATTGATGAGTATCCGTTGGTTCGGAAACCTTATCTGACTGTTTCTGATTGCGCAACGGACTCTCTCTCTTGATTCTCTGATGGAATTGTCAGGAAGTCCGACGATGTCGAATCCAGGGAAGCCATTCCTCACATCTGATTCCACATCCACCGTGATTCCTTGGAAGCCTTGGTTTATGAAGCTTTTTATTTTCATTGCATACTCCTGGTGAGAATACCATGGTTGGTCTCTCTGATACTAAGAACGGGTGCATTGACTTTTTGCTGAAAAGAAGGGAGTAAATGGCGTCGAACGAGATGACTGTTGAAAATGAGGATGATTTGGCTTTTTTCATGCCGTAAAGGAGCATTTTTTGACAATTTTTAATATTTTGTCAATTTTTGAAAAAGGGTATTGACAATAAATGGTGGATTTGATAATTTACTGGAGCGTTCAAAAAAGAACGCAAAGTTTTTTAAAAGTTCAGCGAAGGAAAGAAGAAGATAGAACGGAAGCATGAGGGCTTCCTAAGTCAATTCAGAACATATAACTGAAGAGATTCAAGTTAATGTTCGTGGACCGAGAGGTCCGGAGATTTTGGGAGAGAACAAGAAGTAATTGTTCCACGGAGCAATCCGTGGGAAACTTATA
>JAAYFO010000048.1 GCA_012728215.1 Spirochaetales bacterium
ATAGTGTCGGATTACAGGAACATTCCAAGCCCTCCGCTGGTTGCCGAAAGAATAAGAGAAGCAGTGATAGCCATCACAGGAAACTTTGATCCATACAAGGAAATCAAGGAGAGGGACATGGCGACAGCCAGAAACCTCATGCCTGCGATGGAGAAGATGATCGCCAATGCACCGGATCCGCTTCTCAGTGCACTCAAATCCTGTGCGATAGGCAACACGCTTGACTCCGCCCTGATTGAGAATCCAGACCTGGAAAACACGATGGCAATGGAGCTTGAGCGACATTTCCTCACCCCAGCCTACGATGAATTCGTATCTGATCTTCAAGTGGCAGGAAGCTTACTTCTGATTGGCGACAACACTGGAGAAAGCATCTTCGACACTCTTCTTCTCAAGCATCTTCCCAAAGGAATAAAGAAGTATTATGCAGTAAGATCTGTACCTGTGATAAACGATGTCACATATCAGGATGCCGTGGATTCAGGGATTGACCGATATGCACAAATAATCGAAAGCGGCTCCAGAGCTCCTGGAACTCCTGTCGACAGGTGCTCAAAGGAATTTCGTTCACTCTTCAACTCCTGTGACGTAGTTTTTTCCAAAGGCCAGGGAAATTTCGAGACAATGAATGAAGAGAAGCGCAGAATCTACTTCCTTCTCAAGGCCAAGTGTCAGGTCATTTGCCGGGAAATCGGCTGTGAGCTAGGAACATATGTACTGACTAGGACAGATCCGGGGTCTCCTCGATAGCTTCATCGATCTTTTCCATCCTCATGTCGATGGTATTGATCTGCTCGGCACATTCCCTGAGCTGCCGGGTTATTCTTTCCTTTTCCGGGAAATCCTTCTTGTATGTGATCTTATGCTCGATGCTTGCCCAGAAATCCATTGCGGAAGTCCTTATCTGCACCTCCACCATCACATCCTTCTTGCCCGTGGAGAGGACAATCGGAACAGAAAGAATCAGATGCAGACTCCTGTAACCATTCGGCTTGGGATTCCTTATGTAATCCTTCATCCTCAAAAGCTTCAGATCCTCCTGCTTCATCAGCAGCTCGGCAATCATGTAGATGTCCTTTACAAACGAACAAATAATCCGCACTCCTGCAATATCGAGGATGTACTTCTCCGCTTCCTCAATCGTCTTCTCATGCCCCAGCCGTTCCAGCTTGGCGATTATGCTGGAAGGTTCCTTGAGCCGAGATACAACCGATTCCACTGGATTGCGACATGTACGGACCTGGAATTCCTTGTTCAGCACGTCGATCTTGGTCTTCACAACCTCCATTGCACAGCTGTAATTCATCATGAACTCCTTGATAGGCTGAAGGGCCTTGGAGAATACATCCAAATTGATTTCCGTTTTTTCCGAGTTCTGAGTCATCAATTCTCCTTGACTGTATTGTAAACCCTCATGGCTTGTTTCGGAACCCCAAACTTCAAACTTCCAATGCTGCTTTTCCATGTAGACCAATTCATGTAAAACTGCTATCTTGAGGCCATGGAAAGCATAATTATCCGCAAAGCGGAACCTTCAGACATGGAAGGAGCCATAGCCCTGATTGGAAATCAGATACTGTCGAGTCCACTGTTTCTTCAGCCTGCAAGAAATGCATTCTTGAGTCTGGGGACAGATGGAGAAGCTGTTCTCGCTGTCTGCGATGAGAAGATTGTGGGAGCTGCAATAGCACGAAAAGGCCTGCACTACAGCAACGGCAAGGACAATTACTTCGAACAGATGAAGAAAGATTATCCAGCTTCTGAGTTCTGGACACTGCTTGATGTTGCAGTAGACAATGACTATCAGGGAAGGCACATCGGATCCAGATTGTTCAGAAAGATGTTCGAAGTGCTCCGTTCTCATGGTTGTGGCACGGTGCTGATGGAAATATGGATCAGGGCCAATGGATACAAGCCGGCTTCAAACCTGATTCATCTGGCCGATTCCTTTCATGAATATGGCGTGATTGACGACTTCTATCAGGATGATCCGTTCCCATGTGACTTCTGCAAAGGGGAATGTCACTGCAAGGCTCTGGTCGGGATTGCGGAAATCTGAAGCTGTTTGACTGTTGAGCGTTCTGTAATTATCTTTGGCTATTGGAGAGTTTTCATGAATACAATGAATGATGTCAGGAACGCCCTGCGAAAGAACA
>JAAYFO010000049.1 GCA_012728215.1 Spirochaetales bacterium
AGGCGGAAAGGATTCGCTGGCACTGGCACTTGCCCTCTCGATACGGCGAAGATGGCTTCCGATCTCGTACACAATGAAGGCTGTGATGATCAACTGGATCGAACATCCCATAAGCGAAGACAGCAAGAACAAGCTTCGCCGGTACTTCGCCGACCTAGACATGGAATTCGTGATACTGGAAGAGCCAATGTATTCTGACAGCTTCAAGGGCGAATTCAACTGCTATCTTTGCAGCAGGAACAGACGGCGCATCCTCTTCTCTCTGGCTGACAAGGAAGGCTTCTCCACCATAGCGCTGGGGCATCATCTGGATGACATGGTGGAAACAGCAATGATGAACCTGTTCTTCAGAGGTGACTTCTCGACAATGAGACCAGTCCAACCGTTCTTTGACGGCAAGCTTGAGATCATCAGGCCAATGATTGAGCAAAAGGAATCGACAATCAGGCGAATCGCCGAAACCTGGGATATTCCCGTGGTCAAACCTGTCTGCCCTCATGACCAGACAAACATCCGCTCAAAGCTGAAACCTATAGTCAAGGACATCTCAAGAATCGACAAGCTGTGCAGACAGCATGTGTTCGATGCATTCGGGTTTGATGAATCGGACAAACAGCAGATTGAAAACTGAAAACATCCTGCAAAGCTTTGTCAACCGAAGCAAATAGTGTATATTGTAACTGTCCCGGCAGTATAGCCATTCACAAGGCAGAATGCCACGGACAAGGAAGGGAAATACCATGAATAGGATTTTCAAGAATGCATTGCTTATCGCTCTGATCGGAATCTTTTTTGCAGTTCCACTTTATTCCATACCTATTGCGATTGAATCCAGCAGCCTGGACCAGGTCACAATATATGATGAGAACGGGCAGGCACTGGATACTCATGCCAATGCCATCACCGAAATAAAGAACGGATATACTCTTCGGACCAAGGAGACGAATCTGAAGATCAGCACCGAAAGCATATCGGCATTGCTTCATAGCAATTCGATTCTTCTGATCATCTCCGCCGACAGTCGCAACCCAGAGCTGCTGCTGGTCGAGGGAGCGGCCGAAATCTCGGTGACTTCGGGAGAAAGCCCGGTTCTGGTTGCCACGCCTTCCAACTCATTCTCTTTCTTTCCAGGCGGAACGCTCGCACTGATCTCCACCTCCGCATACGAAAAGGCCTACGTCGAGGGTTCCTATGCCATTGCATACAGCAAGATCACCGGCAAGCGCTCGATGATAGCAAATGGATACTCCATCGATCTCTCCACCTCGCAGCAGTCCGTCGCTCAGACTACCTTGGCTCTATTCGGCCAGGAAGAAATCAAGGCAGTGAACTCGTACACTCTCGACTTCGGTATTGGAAAGATGAATTTCATCATCAATAACGGCGAAGTCACAGCTTTCTATCCAAAGGGATATGACAGTTCCTTCTTCTCATCGATGATGCAATACGCAGCGACTCATTCCGACATGAACGAAATGGGAATTACAGCAAGCTGGATAGGCAAGTACAGCATGAGCCTCAGCTGCCCGTATGGGATGACGTCACAAGTCCTTCAGGCGGAACTCAGGAGAATCTACACTGACTATTCGACCAATGTCATTGCATCCAGAAAGTCATCGGTCGGTTTCCTGCTGGGAAGTGAGATTCAGGCTGAATTCTCTCAGGGCAAGGCCGTGCTGCATGCACCTTCGACCATCTCATCCAAGTCTCTTGCCGGCTTCTCAAGCTTCGCCGCCTCCAAGGGAGGAAAGACATATCATACTTCCTTTGCCGACGGGACAGTGACCGTCAGCTATGCAGCCTCCATACCGTTCACACAGGCAAGCGGCTTCATATCCGATACCATCAAGGCATACAATCAGGCGGAATTTTCCAAATCGACACAGAATTCCAATCAGAACCTGAAAATCCAGATGGCTGTTCCAGCATACAAGACTGGAAAATCCGAAGGATACAGCTATTCGGTGTCCGTGAGCAACGGCAAGGCTCTTGTGTCATTCCCTGGATCAATTTCAATCGACATCATCAGGGAAGCAGCAGGCAAGGTATTTGCCAGTCCAAGGGTATCCAGCGTAGGTCAGGGAAAGGCTGTCATCACATTCCAGTCCCTTATTCCCGACGAAAGCACATGCCAGTCCATCACCGATGCAATCGCCAAGGCAGTGACCAATCACAAGAATCAGGCGGACAAGACCGCATTGGAACAGGAAAAAGCCAATGCCGAAGCCAAGCTTCTTGCGCAGAAGGAAGAAGACACAAGGCAGGCATGGAAGAATACATACAGCAAGCAGCTGCAGGATGAACGTGCCTCGTTCGTGGCATGGATTCCAAGTCTTCAGGCCATAGATGCAATATCGAATGCCATCGGGCTTTACAGCAAGGACCAGATTTCATCAAGCACTCTTCAGGCATTGATCGAAGGGCTTTCCGCTGTCGAGATGTCTGAGAACACTGCAAAGTTCAAGCTGCTTCGTGACTCTTCAATCCTCATTCCAGATTTCTCTCCCAAAAAGCTCAATCCAGTATCGGTTGATTCCAATGAGGGAACTGTCCAGTCAGCTGACAGGATTACAATTTCAAGCCAGCAGTTCGACGTGCTCAGCGCAGATGGAATGCTGACATTCGGCTATCCTATTGGGGTGTCAAATGACACCATAAGCTACGCATTGGCCCTGGTGGGACAGGCCTCAGGCACAGTTCTCACTGCCGTCTTCCCAGAAAGCAACATGGTTGCAGTCTCATTCGACAAGACCCAGTACAGCAAGGATGCCATTCTTTCAATGCTTGAGCAATCTCTTGACAAAGTGATTGCCGCAACCCACTCGATCAATATCCTCGGTCAGTCCATCCCTGTGATCATCGACAGTGGAATGCTGATTGTTCCCTATGGAAATCTGAATCTGAGCAAAGGAAACATCGCCCAGATTGCCAATGCACTGTCTGCTCATTCAAAGCTGTTTGCTGTAAATGATTACATGGCATTGGATTCAATGATCGTGTTCTCTACGATAAGCGGACTTGACCCTTCTGAAATCGCAAGTCAGTTTGAGTCAATTCTTAAAGCCGAATACCAGAAGATGTTTCCACAGGCACCTGCACTTTCGATTTCAAAGCAGGCTTCCTCTGCTCAGGCTCCAAAGCTTTCAATCTCACTTCCAGCTGAAGCTGAGACTGAATCCAACGCTGATACTGCTGTAAACACCCCTGAATCTGCTGAAGAAGCAAAGCCTGCAACTTCGTCCACATCACCAAGTGCAAGCTCTGTGGCGACATCCAAGTCAAGCAGCTTCGATTTTGGAATTCTTATAGATGGGAGCGCTTCCTACAAGAACGGATTCAGCGCCGCAGCCAGTGCCATGCCTTTCATTCGATACAACACATTCAGTCTGAGACTCAAGGCATTTGAAAACACTCTGTTTCCATTTGACAAGGACTCAATCAGAAACTGGTACGTGCCGTCTGGAACAGACATCGTCACCATTGCCCGATACATCCTGCATTTCGTTGATGAATTCAAGATTGGAACACCGCTAAGCACATTCCACCTATATCTTGGCGGTTACGAGCAATTCAACTTTGCCCCCAACTCATTCATAGCCACCATGGACCATGACTTTGACCGTTGCTATGCAGACTCATCCCCACGCCAGGCGCTTTACAGCAGTCTGAACACTGACGTTTTTGACTACACACTGTTCGTCGATGACGTGAAGAAGACTTCCCGTCCGTCGCTTTGGGGAGGCCTGCGACTTGCAGTCAGCCCATTCAAATCCTATGATTTCCAGCTGGGGATGGGAACCTATGGTTCATTGAGCAATATGTCTCTTTCAGGCCTTTCACTCTATCCGATGCTGGATATGGGATTTCCCATCGTTGACAAAAGCACTTTCAAGCTGAACCTTCACGCAACGCTGATCCATGACAACGTGATCAACGCCCCTGTGACTTCGTTATTCAAGAAATACATGGTCGAAGGCCGATTCTCGATGAATATCCCCAAGGCCAGCATGAATCTCGATATCGCCGCGGCATACAACAGCCAAAAGAGATTCTCAGGGATGATCAATGACACGACAGCAGTTCTGACAGGTGGATACTTCGACGGCGCCAACCAGCTGGATCTGTCATCACTAGACATCATAGTCAAGGGCGACGTCACTGTCGCAGGATATCTGAAGATCTTCGGATATCTGGACATTCCTCTAGATCCGCAGACCTGGAACATCAGCCAAAGCAATGTTGCCGGACTCAATTCGGATATCGCCATGTTCAAGCTGGCATGGGATTCCCCTTCCTGGGGCATAAGCTTCGGATACAGCCAGATGGGCATGACTTCCAGACTTTTGAATCTGTTCGGAACAGGATCAAAGAAGGATGCCATACTGGCGTTCTTCGACAGAAACTATACAGTGACGACTTTGGGCGGCCATGTGAAGCTTGGTTTTGCAGACATTTCCCTGGATGCAGGAATACAGGGAGCCAATCCTTTCGGCACAATCACTGTAAGTCTCAATCTCAGCAAGGGAAGCTTCACTAAGTAAGCTCACATGAAAAGGCATTTTCGGCATCGCTGGTTTACGACGGTGCCGTTTTTTTGTTCATCTGTGCAATCCTGACATGACTGACCTTTTTTTTTGAATGATTTTGCATTATCATCATTTTCATGAGCATAAGACTACTTGAATCGACATTGGTACAGCGAATCGCCGCTGGAGAAGTAATAGACAGACCTAGTTCCATCATCCGTGAACTGCTGGACAACAGCATTGATGCAGGAGCATCAAGCATATCGGTATGGATTGAGGAAGGCGGAATGAAGTCAATTGTCGTGACCGACGACGGATGCGGAATGGATGAAGAGGATATGAAAAACGCCTGTCACGCACATGCGACAAGCAAGATATCCAAGCTTGACGACCTGTTCAGGATAAAGACCATGGGATTCAGAGGCGAAGCACTGTACAGCATAGCGGCCTGCACCAGAATCACTATATCCAGCAGAGGCAAGTCCAAGACCGTGGACAATACCATGGAACAGGATATCGAGGATGATCCATCAGCCGTCCATGGCACCAGGATCAGTGTCGAAGGACTGTTCGACCAGCTTCCGGCAAGAAAGATGTTTCTCAAACGTCCAGCGACCGAAGCCACCATGTGCAGGAATATATTCGTTGAAAAGGCTCTCGCATTTCCTCAGATAGAATTCAAGTTCTTCCAGGATGGTGAAATGAAGATTCATCTGCCTTCCACTTCCCCAATGCAGCGTGTCCTGGATTCATTATCCAACGATCAAGGGTTCATAGCTGCCGATGCCGTTGAATTCAGCTCCGAAAACAAGGATTTCAAGCTTTATGGCGTAGGAACCACAGCCGACTCGTACCGAAGTGACCGAAGCCAGATAAGGATTTTCGTCAACAACCACTGTGTGGTGGACTTCTCTCTTGTCACGGCGATCACAAATGGCTACAGCGAGCAGTTCCCTGGGGGAAGATTCCCGTATTTCTGCCTGTTCATCCAGATCAATCCCGAGCTTGTGGACTTCAACATTCATCCGGCCAAACGCGAGTGTCGCATCAGGATAAAGGCACAGGTGACCGGCTGGGTAATCACGATGATCAGAAGCCAGCTTCAAAGGAAGATCCGTGCTGTGAAGGTATCTGCACCAGAGCCCGAACAGAAATTGCTGGAGGACAGTACTGCTGACGCGGTTTTTCAGCCGGAGCATCATGTATCTGAAGAACCGCACCCGTTCCATCGAGGATTCGAAAGAGCGGATATCATTGGTTCCCAGGCACCTCGCCGGTTCGACCCATCATGGTTCGATAACGCCCGAAGTGTATTGAAGAAACCGGAACGGCCCAACCAGTTCGAGGAAATCGAAAAAAGGTCATACACCTACATTGGGCAGGCCTTTCGCCTGTTTCTCATCGCACAAAAGAATGGAAAGCTTCTTTTCGTTGATCAGCATGCCGCTCATGAACGTGTTCTATATGATGAATTCCGTCAGGACAAGCAGATACAGAGACTGCTGATTCCATACAGGTTCGAAGTCGAAGGAGACACCGATTCATTCCTATTGGAGAATTCATACATTTATGGGGATTTCGGGATTGAACTGACCCGGCCTGAACCATTCGTCTGGGAAATTGACACCATCCCTGTCATTTCCAAGGGGGTAGAAGACAAAATAGCTTCCTTCATAAAGGAAAGCACCGGCGATGTGGAAGAGATTGAGACCAATCTGTTCTCCACAATGGCCTGCAAGGCTGCAATCAAGGCGGGCGACGAAATCGACCGGTATTCAGCGATAGGACTGCTGGACAAGGTATTCTTGATGGATAATCCCTGCTGTCCCCATGGAAGGACTTTCATAACGGAAATCACGGAGCAGAGCCTGAGGGAATCTGTCGGAAGACTCAATTGACTAAATTCACCAACCATGAAATCTGCTGATTCTCATTGAATATTGAACTGTACATCTGTCCATAATACGGAGACTGTCCTTCTGGATAGTCTCCGATTTCATATTGAATTGAGAACTGCTCATCAAACACCCTGCCATCAGGAAGAGTCACCGAAAGATTCCATGACCCTGTCTGAAGAGGAATCTGACATGGCATGCAGATATCGGACGATCCCGCATAGCTTGTGCCTTCCCAGGACAGAACCCGGGCATCCAGGTCCCATGACAGCAACCCATCTGGAGAAGAAACGTGAAACTGCATTGGAACCTTCTCTTCCACAAGGGATGTATCAATGAAGAGCGACAAGCCCATCTGGTTGGAATCCATTATCAGATAAGGAACTGCGACCAGAGAATCTATCTGAAAATCCTCCAGGCTGCAGGAAATGCAGAACATGCATGCGAAGACCACGAGGATCATGAAAGGCACGCATCTTCTCATATCAGCGGTTCTCCAGCAATTTTTTTTCGTTGAGCATTGACACAACAGGATTTGCATAGCTGTTGAGCACATACCGAAGGACATCTCGATCAATTCCCTTGTACCTGTGAAGGAAAGCACGTTCCTTGAAGTCCTCGTACTGCGAAACAAAGTCCTCACTGTTGTTGATGAAGTCATAGCAGAAGTAATTCGTATCCCAAAGCCTGTAGTTCAGATGAATCTGCCGGTCTATCTCTCTTGCAGCATCCAAAGGAGTCTCATACTCATCCTCCAGGACTGTTCCAACTGCAATGTGGACATTTCCCTTCCATTTTCTCAAGCCTCTCAGAAGATTCAGCAAATCCTCATATCGGCTCTTGGAGTAGACTCCTTCATTTCTGAGTTTCTTTATCTCTTCCCTGCCCTTGGTTATGTCGCATGGATCATACTCATAGCTTATGGAAACCGGAACTATTCGCATCATCTTCGCAGCTTCGTTGAAAGGGATTCCGTTCTTTCGGTAATTCAGATAGATCATCTTCAGAACTGCTGTGGAAGTATTGTCGATTCCATCCTTCGATCGTCCGCTTTTCTGGGCAATCCAGATATTCTTCCTGTTCTCAAGGGCAAGCTGCATATACTCGGAAAGAATCCTCGAAGCCTGCATCGCCTCTCTGGCAGGAAGGCTTCGCATCACGGTTATCCCACCGTTAAGCTTGAACATGTCCTTGGAAAACTGATTAACCATCAGGTTGTCGCCAAGACACATTTCACAGAGGTTGGAGAAGCCTCCAAAGAACAGAGCATAGTCAAGAAGTGCACAATCAAGCACAATATCACGGTGATTGGAGATGAACGTGTACGAAACCGAAGGATCCAGGCTGTCGATTCCTGAGAAAGTGAATCTGTCCATCGAATTCATCACTATCTGAGGAAGCAGATAACGGCATGTGATCTGCTTCTGAAAGTCATCATAAGATCTAATCTGCCGCAATGCATCAGGAAGGCTCTTTTTCAGAAATGAGGAAATCCGCGCCGTGGAGCCCCTGCTCCCTTTGTATATGCATTCGGCAAGATTATTCAGAAACTGAGGATAATCAAGGAGTCTCTGTATTGCTTCCTTGACTTTTGCCTCGTCATATGGCGCAATGGAATCAATATCAAAGCTACCCATGGCATCAGCTCTTTATCTTCATGTACTGGGCACGCTCCCAGTTTTCAGGATGCTTCATCCTTTCCTGTGCCAGAAGACCGCGGAACTGGTCTATTCCAGTATATCCATGGGAATCCATCCACTGTGAGATTTCATTGTTCATCGTGGATATGACACCAAATCCATGCTGATAGACCGCTGAGGTGAGCTGTGCGCATCTGGCTCCGGCCAGAATCATCTTCAGGACAACAGAGCTGTCGCTGATTCCGGTGCTGGCACAGAGATCGACATCGGTCTCTGCTGACATCAAGGCAATCCACCTGAGTGTCTCGGAATAATCCGCCATTCCCCTCGGGACTATGCGGGTCTCGACCTGAACGTTTTCCAGGTCGATGTCAGGTCTGACAAAGTGATTGAAAAGAACAAGCCCGTCAACACCTGTAGAGGCAAAGGCATGAATCATGTGTGACAGCGATGAGAACTGGACACCGATCTTCAGCACCAATGGAATGCCGACGGCCTTTCGTGCGGCCTTGACCAGATTCATGTATGTCTTGTCCACCTGCTGGCCTGTAACCGAAGAATCGGAAGCCAGAATGAAATAGTTAAGTTCCAATGCATCAGCACCGCATGCCTCAAATCTCTGTGCATAATCGACCCATGTTCCGTGGGTATTGCAGCAGATGCTTGCAATCACTGGAATATCCAGCGACTTCTTGGCATCCTGAACAAGCCTGAGATACTTGTCGATAAAGAAATTCTTGCTCGCTCCTTCCAGAAAATTCTCGGCATCGGAGAAATTCAGATAGTCGGAAGCGGATTCAACCGCGGATCTGGCTTCATTGACAATAAGCTCTTCAAAAAGTGACCGGAGAACAACTGCTCCCACTCCATTATCCTCGGCTTTACGAAGGTTCTCCAACGTTCCGGTGAGCGGAGAGCTTCCCATGAGAATCGGACTCCTGAGATCAAGATTCAAGTATTTTGTATTCAAATTGCTCATTGTTTCCTCCTTGCATAATCATGCATTTACAATATATCACTTTTATTTGAAAAAATACACTGCTTGACTATCTATTCGGCCAAAACCTGGAGCAATCAATCGAAGCTGTATCTCTGATTCGGCGAAACCATCCAGTGAACCTTACAGACTGCACCCTGTCAATCCTCATCAACCAAGCCGCTCATGCAATTATTCGGGGAGACCAGGCTTCAGCAAACAACGGAATTGATTCATCATTCTGATGCCTATGACACGAATTGCACTTCTATGCCCAAAGGATCAGATTTGCCGTCAATGCTTCAGCACTCCACTACCAAGATGGAGTTTGGAAAGAGGTCACAGAGCTTTATTTTCTCGCACTTTGAAGAGAAAAGGTCATCCATGGGAGGAATTCCCGTTTTGTCAGTTCAAAAAAATACGTAAAAATTCAATTTCTTTCCAGCCGGCTTCATTATCTCACAATTTTTCAAATAAAAATTGACAATAAAGTAAGGCTGGCTTAAAATAGAAACATCACTATGGTCTGATTGAGATCAGCCATAACTCATAAAGGAGAGTCTATCGATGCTCATACTAATTTCTGATGCATTTGATGCATCACTTCCAGAAAGGCTTGCCGCTTTCGGCGAAGTAACAACAGACAAGGAACGGCTTGGTGAAGCGAATGTCGTGCTTGTCAGAGCAAAGACTAAATGCACTGCAGAGTACATTGACCAAGCCCCAAATCTAAAGCTTATCATCCGCGGAGGAGTGGGAATCGACAATATAGACAAGCAATATGCCGTCAGCAAGGGAATCATAGTTTGCAACACACCTAATGCGAGTTCAATCGCAGTAGCGGAGCTTGCCATGGCCTTGATGATTTCCGTTCCGGCCAACCTCGTCTATTACCACGAAGGAATGAAGAGCGGTCAGTGGCTCAAGAACACAAAGAGAACCGAACTCTATGGAAAGACGCTTGGACTGCTCGGGATCGGGCATATCGCCACAGAAGTAGCCATCAGAGCCAAGGCTTTCGGGATGAAGGTCCTGGCATACGACAAGTACGTCAAGTCATCTCCTGTCGCAGAAATGGTTCCTACTGTAGAAGATGCAGTGAAGGATGCTGATTACGTGTCATTGCATCTCCCGCTCACAGATGAGACAAGATCGATGGTAAATGCCGAACTCATCTCCAAGATGACTCACAAGCCGGTTCTTGTGAACACCTGCAGAGCACTCGTTGTAGATGGAGATGCCGTAGCCAAGGCGCTTGAAGACGGAGACCTCAGATGGTACTGCACCGATGTCTATCCGACTGACCCAGTGGATTTCGAAAACTATTCACTGATCAAATCCGACAAGGTCACGCTTACACCACACGTCGGGGCAAACAGCACAGAGAATCTTCTCCGAATTGGAGATGAGGTATGTGAATTGATTTCCAAGCTTATCGAGGAG
>JAAYFO010000050.1 GCA_012728215.1 Spirochaetales bacterium
GCTGATTTCCTTGGAATCGAACTTTACAAGTATCTTGGAGCCTATCATTCCTGTGTGCTTCCTGTTCCGATGTCAAATATCCTCAATGGCGGAGCTCATAGCGACAACAAGGTGGATTTCCAGGAATTCATGATCATGCCTATCGGCGCTCCAAGCATCCGCGAGGCGGTGAGGATGAATGCTGAGGTGTTCCATAACCTCAAGTCAGTCCTCAAGAGCCGTGGATACAATACAGCAGTCGGAGATGAAGGCGGATTTGCTCCTGACCTGAAGTCCAACGAAGAGGCCATTGAGGTGATTCTTGAGGCAATCAAGAAGGCTGGCTATACAACCGGAAGAGATGGAGACTATATGCTTTGTCTGGATCCGGCCGCAAGTGAACTCTATGACGAGAAGACTGGAAAGTATACTCTCAAGTGGTCCACAGGTGAGCAGAAGACTTCCAAGGAGATGGTTGATCTCTGGGAAGACTGGTGCAACAAGTATCCTATCTGTTCCATTGAGGATGGAATGGCTGAGGATGACTGGGAAGGCTGGAAGGAGCTGACCAAGAGACTGGGAGACAGAATCCAGCTTGTCGGAGATGATCTTTTCGTCACCAACACAGAGCGTCTTCGCCAGGGTATCGAGAAGGGTGTGGCCAATTCGATTCTCATCAAGGTCAACCAGATTGGAACTCTCACTGAGACTTTCGAGGCGGTGGATCTGGCCAGACGCAATGGCTATTCCGCTGTGGTGTCACACAGAAGCGGCGAGACTGAGGACAGCTTCATAGCTGATCTGGTTGTGGCTCTGGAGACAGGCGAGATCAAGACTGGTTCGATGAGCCGTTCCGACCGTCTTGCCAAGTACAACCAGCTGATGAGAATCGAGGATTTCCTTGGTGATACTGCAAAATATGCCGGTCGGGATGTTCTGGTTCTTCGCAACAGGTAGAATTTGATTAAATCAATTCTAAATTCAGGGAACTGCTTTGGAACAACTTCTGAGCAGTTCCTTTTTTCATGTCATCGTCAATAGGAAAATTTTTTCTCCTTTCAAAAATTGAATGTGCTATAATCAGGAAACTCATATATGATTATGCTCCCATCTACAATGGGAGGCAGAAGGAGCAGGAATTGGCTGGTGCAAGTGAAGGGAACAAGACTGATGTGACCATGGGGATTGACAGGCTGAGAATCAGCAAGGGATCATTCATCACAGCTATCGGCGTGCTTCTGGCATTGATGATTATCACCTACATCATGACACTTGTGCTTCCTGGCGGGAGTTATGTCAGGACTCTGGATGCCGAAGGCAATGCAATTATTGATTCCAATGCGGGTTTCCAGACTGTGGATGGTGGAATTCCCTTCTGGAAGTGGATTCTTTCACCTTTGCTGCTTCTTGGAAAGGCTGGAAATACCATGGTGATTGCCATTATCGCATTTCTTCTGGTGATTGGAGGTATATTCAACAGTCTGGAAGAGCATGGGCTGATGCGCTACATGATGAACAGGATCGTAGCTGCATATGGAAGGACCAGATACTCGTTCATGGCTGTGATCTGCCTGTTCTTCATGCTGATGGGAGCGTTGCTAGGCTCTTTTGAGGAATGCGTCCCGATGGTTCCCATCGTAGTCGCCTTGTCCGTGAGCTTCGGATGGGATGTCTTTACAGGGCTTGGAATGAGTCTGCTTGCTGTTGGCTGCGGCTTTTCAAGCGGTGTGTTCAATCCCTTCACCGTTGGAGTTGCACAGAAGCTTGCAGGGCTTCCGATGTTTTCAGGGGCGTTGATGAGAATGGTGACATTCGTGATCATCTATGCTCTTTTGATCTGGTTCCTTCGTTCCTATGCAAAGCGAATTGAGAAGCCGATGATGGATGAGTGCAGTTCCAGCGTATTTGTCCATGACAAGGATAAGGACCGTGGGCTGGTGTGCTTCGGTTCGATTATCGGGATTGGATTGCTGTTTGTATTCGCTTCCAGCTTCATCCCCGCTCTTCAGGATCTGACCATGGTGGTTGTCGCATTGATGTTTCTCGTCGCAGGAATCGTGTCTGTCATGGTTTCCGGCATGAAGGCTGGAAATCTGGTGAGATCATTTGCAAGAGGAGCTTTGAATATTCTTCCTTCGGTTCTGATGATACTTATGGCTTCTTCGATAAAATACACTCTGGAGGAAGCTCATGTGCTGGATACCTTGCTCCACGGAGCGGTTTCCGTAGCTGTTGGTTTGCCGAGATGGGCAGTGGTTCTTTTCATCTATCTAGTGGTGATGGTGATGAACTTCTTCATTTCCAGTGGTTCCGCCAAGGCTTTTCTGCTTATCCCATTGATAGTCCCCATTGCCCAGCTCTGCAATATTCCGACTCAGCTTTGCATTCTTGCATTTGCATTCGGTGATGGTTTTTCCAATGTGCTGTATCCTACAAACGCCGTGCTTCTGATCAGTCTTGGACTTACTGGAGTGAGTTATGGCAAATGGCTGAAATGGAGCTGGAAGTTCTTCCTTGGAATTTTAATCATCACCTGTGTGCTTCTGCTTGTGGGGCTCAAGATTGGGTACTGACGTTTTTTGCTGTTTACTTTTTCTTTTGACTGTTTTATTGTGAAACCATGAGTAGGAGAACTTTACCGCCGCTTACAAGCGACTTGATTCAGGAAATCATGTATGGAATGCAGAACCAGAAGGATGAATGTCTGTTCTATCCCGATGTCGCTGCGGTTGGTTCACGAGATTCCGAGAAGATGCAGCAGTCTGATCCAGGCGAAGGCATAAGCCTTCCAGCATGGTCCAGCAAGGATGGCTTTGCCCTGATGGTGAAGTTCCTTCCGCATTGTCCTAATAGGAATATCACAGCAAAGCTGAAGAATATCCTGGATTCTCACCAGAAGGGTGTGTTCAAGGCTTTCAGGGAAGTATTGGAAGCAGATGAGGAGTCGCTGAGAAAATGGTATGACTTCCGTGATTCCGAGATGGGGAAGGTGATCCGTCATTGGTATTTCGAGCTTAGTCTTCCAGTGGAATGTGATGATGATAGTGATGTGAAGGAACTTTCACTTTCAGATTTCAGCATAAGCAAGGACTGCGGCTCATACGAAGCGGAAATTCTGAAGATAACCGGACCGCTTCCTTCCTGTGATGCCTTTGTCTGTCTTGGCCCCTTTGATGCTCCTGCCGGATTCATATGCTATTCAAAGGATTCAAGGGGTGGATGGGTGATTCCCGCCTATTATGTAAATCCTGAATATCGTCGCATTGGTGTGTTCGATCTGCTTTTCCAAAGTCTGCTTAATGAAATATCCAGTGCTTCGTCAAAACAGATGAAAGTACAGTTTCCCATATATGCCGGCTATGAATTCATCGCAAACAAATTGGTTGGGTTCAGACCTGATGCCATCAGCACAACGTATTCATTCTCCCTTAGCTAAGCTAAACACCTGAACATCAAGAAAGTTACACATTTTTCATATAAATATTCTATCGTTTTGGCATAGAACATAAATTCATCTTACAGCTACACAATAAACACCTTTTTCAACACAAAACTACCGCAATGTGTGCGTTTTTTGTGGCTTTTATGTAGATTTTTCTTGACACCTCGTTGCGGGTTTGCTAAAATCACTGTTGTATATGAAAAAGGGGACAAAGCTGGTCTTTGTGCCAGCCCCGAATAATATGGAGGATGTAATGAAGAAACTTCTTACAGTACTTTTAGTCGCGGTGCTGGCCGCTGGATTTGTTTTCGCAGGTTTGACTGGA
>JAAYFO010000051.1 GCA_012728215.1 Spirochaetales bacterium
ACATTCTCCACAGGTTCCAGCTTCTTTCCATTGGAGCCCTCCTTGAATATGATCTTTGGCCGCCCCACACAAAGCTCAAACCCCTCACGCCTCATCTGCTCAATGATGATCGCCATCTGGAATTCGCCTCTGCCCTTCACTGTATAAGTGTCATCTTCATTCTTGACTATCTGGATTGATACATTGCGCAAGGATTCCTTTTTCAGTCTCTCGCCAATCTTGGCAGAAGTGACGAACTGTCCTTCCCTTCCGGAAAGCGGTGAAATGTTCCTTGAAAAAAGCATCGACACTGTAGGTTCATCGACAGTGATTCTAGCAAGAGCCTTAGGATAGGACTTGTTGCAGATGGTATCTCCAATGGAAACTTCCTCTATCCCTGAAAGAACTATGATATCTCCACTTTCGACTTTATTGGCTTCTCCATACGAAGGTCCATTGTAGGTCTGCAATCTCGTCACTCGTAGAGGGACATGGTTCCCGTCTGCTTCAATGCAGACAAGGCTGTCATTTGTGGTGACAGTTCCATTGATGACCTTTCCAATTGCCAGACGTCCAAGAAAATCCGAATAGCCCAGATCAGAAACAAGCATCTGAAACGGTTCCTCATCGTCATATTCAGGTGCAGGAATATAGCTCACTATCTTATCCAGAAGGACATGAAGATTGTTCACATCCCGTCGATTCAGATCGTCAGTAACGATTCCCTCTCTTCCTATTGCATAGAAAACAGGAACCTCAAGCATTGACTCATCAGCCTTCAGCTCCAGAAGCAGATCATAGACTTCATTGAGGACTTCAGAAGGCCTTGCATCCTGTCGGTCAATCTTGTTGATCACGACTATGACTGCCAGGTCCTTCTCCAATGCCTTTGAAAGAACAAATCTCGTCTGCGGCAATGGTCCTTCGGCCGCATCTACCAGAAGCACCACCCCATCAACCATCGAAAGACCACGCTCCACTTCACCCCCGAAGTCCGAATGGCCTGGAGTATCAAGGATGTTGATCTTTCTGCCCTGCCAATGGATGGCGCAGTTCTTGGAAGTGATAGTTATTCCTCGCTCACGCTCAATCGTGCCGCTGTCCATGATTCTTGTCTGGTCACCTTTGGTAACCAATCCGCTCTGCTTGATCATGGCATCCACCAAAGTGGTCTTGCCGTGGTCTACATGTGCAATTATTGCAATGTTTCTGATGTCATCATTTCTTCTTTTCATTATTTCTCTTTCTTATCCAAATACTTATTCAATGCCTGACAAGTCTGATTCAAGTCATTGAACCTGAATGTCGCATAATCATCCAACGGCGTCTCCTGTGCATTAACTATCACAAGAGTACTGCCTTGCTGAACGGCCATGTATGGAAACTGGTTCGCTGGGCTCACATTCAGGCTGGACCCCAAAACCATGCACATATCGCACCGTCTTCCAAATATCTCTTCCGCCTTCTGAAGCGTATGTGGATTCAACATCTCACCATAGAACACTATGTCAGGTTTTATCACTCCATGGCAACTGCAGTAAGGGACTTTGCCCTGACTGGCTATCGGTGCAATCTGTTCGTATGAATAATGCTTATGGCAACTTGTGCAATAATTATGCATCGGACTTCCATGCACCTCATAAATTTCCTTAAAACCCGCAGCCTGATGAAGCAGATCTATATTCTGAGTGAACACTTCATGTATCACACCCAGTCTCCCCATCCTGGCCACTGTCTCATGGACTATGTTTGGTTTGTAGTTCTCAAGCTTGAACCATACATCAGCAGCCCATTTGTAGAATATTTCAGGATGAGTATTGAAGAAATCAATATTGAGAATCTTTTCCACATCCATATGCTCATACTTGCTGGTGTAAATTCCACCAGTTCCCCGGAAATCAGGAATCCCACTCATCGTGGAAACTCCGGCACCTGTAAGCACTGCAATGTATCTGGATTTTGAAAGTCGCTGCTCAAAAAGTTCAAACTTAGGATTGAACACTTCTGGAGCTTCACTGTAATCAAGCATCTTCAAGGACTCCTTGGAATGTGTTGCCATTCAACGAATTGAATTTTACACTAACGACACTTCCAATTTCAAGCACATCACGTGCATCAAAAGCAACCATCTCCGAATGTTCATTTCTACCTAGCATCTGCTTACTGTCATCACGGGAAACCTGCGTAACCAGGACCTTCTGAACGTCTCCTACCCTGTTTCTCTTTATCAATGCACAGTTAGCCAGCTGAAAATCAATGATCTTCTGCAGACGGGCAACCTTGTCCTTCTCACTGATCTGACCTTCCATGTCATTGGCTCTCGTTCCTTCACGTGGATTCCAATAATACATGAAGGCTTCAATAAAGCCTACCCGTTCCATTACTTTTCTGGTCTGTTCCGCTTCTTCTTCGGTCTCAGAGGGAAATCCCACCATGACATCAGTTGAAAAAGTCGCATCAGGAATTACGGCTTTTATCTTATCGATGATATCCAGATAACGGCTGACATCATAGCGCCTGTTCATAAGCTGGAGAATCCGGTCAGAACCACTTTGAAGAGGAATATGATAATGATGGGCAATCCTCGGCTCTCTTGCAAGCACCTCTATCACATCATCACCGAAGTCCTTTGGATGAGGGCTGTCGAATCTGACCCATTGTATATTCACAAGATGTCTGCATATCTCTGTAAGAAGCCTGGCAAACGTCCAATCGCCATACTTATACGAATTGACATTCTGTCCCAGAAGCTGCACTTCATGGACACCCATGGCATCAAGCTGCTTGATTTCATCTATAATGCTCTCGACCGATCTGGAAATTTCTCTTCCTCTGACATACGGAACAATGCAGTATGAACAGAAGTTATTGCATCCATTCATTATCGGGACATAAGCCGTCACATCATCCTTGCTGTAGTGCAGCTTGGCAAATTCATAAACGTCGCCCTTGACTGGAGCTTCAGCTCCCTTGACCCTGTCTAGTACAACGCCTTCCTTTGTCACTCTGGAATTCAGGATATCGACGATCCTCATTTTGTCGTTGGTACCAATTATGTAGTCAATGTAGCGGGCTCTGGAAGAAAGCTCCTCAGGTATACGCTCTGCCATGCATCCGGTGAGAATCAGAACAAGCGGCTGAACGCTCTTCTGATGGGCAAAGAAGCCAAGACGTCCCCATATCCGGTTCTCAGCTGTCTGCCGCACCGAACAGGTATTGAGAATGACAGCCTGAGCTTGTTCAGAAACCGAAGCCTTTGTCCAACCCTGTCCAAGAAGCAATGATTCTATTGCATCGGATTCAGCCTTGCTCATCTGACATCCGTATGCTTCCATCCAATAGCTTCTCATAGATTTCTTTCCTTGAGTCTGAATGCCGCCTCTATGGTGTTCTCCATCAGCATTGCTATCGTCATCGGTCCGACACCACGGGGAACAGGCGTCATTGCACTGCAGACACTTGAGACAGACTCAAAATCCACATCGCCTTCCCAGTGGTACCCCTTCGCGGAGCCGTCCTCGATCATTGTTATTCCCACATCAATCACTACAGCTCCGGGCTTGACCATGGATGATTTGATCATTCCAGGCTTTCCCACCGCCGTGATCACGATATCGGCGCCTTTTACATGATGCGAAATATCATTCGTAAGGGAGTGACATACAGTGACAGTCGCATTGCGGTTTTTCTGCATAAGCATGGCTGCCAGTGGCTTTCCGACAATGTTGCTGCGCCCGATTATGCAGACATCCTTTGAATCAGTGGAAATGCCATAATCATCAAGCATTCGAAGTATTCCCTTGGGAGTGCATGGAACTAGACATTTATTTCCAATCAGAAGATTGCCCATGTTTATCGGAGTGAATCCATCAACATCCTTGGCAGGAGAAATCCGATCGATCACCTTGCTTTCATTGATATGGGACGGAAGAGGAAGCTGAACAAGGATTCCATCCACTTCCTCATTTAAATTCAGCTCATCTATGAGCTTCAAAAGATCCGCTTCACTGGTATGAGATTGAAGAAAAATATCACGATGCTCTATTCCAACCAGATCACATGCCTTTCTCTTGCCAAGAACATAGCTTTGGCTGGATGGGTTGTCCCCTACGAGTATGACAGCAAGCGATGGCCTTCTTCCATTGGCAGTGAAAAAGCATTCTGCTTTTTGCTTGCATTGCTGTTTTATTCTAGCGGCCAACTCAGTGCCGAAAAGTATAATCATCCAAACTCCTCAAAAATTCACAGAAAGGTTGTAACCCTGGTCTTTTTTAATTGATGAATATAATATACTATTTTGTTGGTTTCTAATAAAGAACCTAGTATAAATGTTTGAGGTATTTATGAAAAAGGTATTTCTGGCGATGATAATCGTCACACTATCCGCTTCCATGGCGTTCTGTGCAGATGATGCATACCAATATGAAGTCGGGAATCAGGTCTTTTCATTTCAGGCAGGGACTACTCTCCCTGGTTTCTTCTGGTTCTTTAATGACACATCAGGGAGCGGCTTTGCAGGCTGGACAGACACTCATCTTAAAGTCGGCGGAATCGGTTCGCTTTCTTACATGTACTTTGTGTCCCCCAGAATAGCTCTGGGCGGTTCAATTGGATATAGTTTCAATTACGCATTGTCTGGAAAGCTGATGACACAGATTCCATTGATGGCAAGAGCCTCATGGTATGCAGTCACAACACCGAAGTTCGATCTTATCACAAGCCTTTCGCTTGGTGTCACCTTCAATCGATACAACGAAAGCTTCTATGCTTCACCTTCCGCAGAACTTGAGATTCAGCCAGTGTTCTACATAAACGAGAATTGGGGAATTGGAATATCGGGAAGCCTGTCAACCTCCGCTGAAATTTATTGGAAGGACAAGAAGGATGATTCAAGCATCGCTGGAATGATTCCAATCAAGCTCACTTGCCATTATCGTCACTAAGGAGTCACAAGATGAAAAAGAATAAGATTATCCTTGCAGTAATATCCCTTGTTATTTGCCTGGTTGCAGCAAGTTGCAATCTGGATGCCACACAAGGTCTGTTCAGAGAAATATCCACTTCTGTGGAAAGCACAGGAACCAGAATAATAAAATCCGCTGGATATGACACTGCCTCAAATACAGCATACTTCGTCTCTGATTATGGTCTATGCAGTCAGAGCAAAGGTTCGACAGAAATCAAGACGCTGGTCAATAACACCGAAACAATGCAGATACGTGAAGCTTCTCTTGCAGGTGGAAAAATAAATTATATCTACCAGAACCCGGCGAATTCCCAAAAGCATTATGCCACATTTGACCTGTCAACTCCTGGGACAACTGAGGATTCCACAAAAAAGATCATTGCGATTTCTGGGGACTTTGAGATTACTCTGGATGCAGACAATCACTTGAATGTAACTTCTCTGTCATCTTCCTTATCCAAGGCCACGACTCAGGTTGCCAATCCTGACAAATTCCAATATATCAATTCCAGTCAGTCGGTCCTTTCTCTAAGCAAGACTTCTGAACTTCTTGTGAGATGGCAGGATACAGATGCAAAGGATCACATAACCTTATTTGTCAACACCGGCAGCCAGTTGAACGACTACGATCTGGATTTCTCTGATTTTACTAACCTTTTAATCGCTTCATTCGCATTCAACCAGAGCAATAATTCGCTGGTTCTCATTGGTCAGAAGAATTCAAGCATCTATTACGTTGAAAATGTCACCTCCAGCACCAAGCTGGTCAATTCCTCCAAGAAGCTCACAGATAGTTTTACAAGTACCCCTTCAGCTTCATTCTGTGCAAATGGCAAATACTATTTCAAGGGAAAGAGCGCCTACAGCATTGTGACTTGGGGAGCATCAAATGCCTTTACATTCGAAAACATCACATCGGGATTTGCAAATGGACTTATCGTAACTACACCTGCACTGATCAGAATATCGGCAAATGAAGTTCTCGTATTCACTGAAGACAGCGGCTTGTTCAAGATGGATGTAAGCTCCACCAACAACCCAGTGAAGTTTTCAGATTGATGAATTGAATACTTAAATCGGGCCTTGTGGAGAAAAGCACCCACAAGGCCCATTTATTTGAATCCTGGCAACGATCAAAAAGGGAGAGAAACCGTTACCATTCTGCTTTTCAAACACAACCTTTTCAGGTTGTCTGCACATAATAATATCTTCATCGAAAATATATGCCCACTTAGCAGAATTTCGACTCAGTTTACATTACTGAAGAAAACCTAACACGCATTTGAAATATTGTCAATCATAAAGCATTATAATAAAAAGAATTGCGATATGACAAAAGACAAAACCATGCAAATTTGATTACCTTATAAATAAATTAAAATGCAAAAAAATATCTTTCATTAATTAAACAAACAGATATGACAATAATCAAATTGATTATCTCTTTGCTTAGCAATGTCGAGTAGTTGGTTTAGTAAATTGCACTCACAATTGTATATTCTATCTGTCATATGTCATAACTGGGTATTGCCATTAAAGAATCAATGTTGCCAATGCAATTTCAAATACCCATAGTAGCCCATTTTTACTATTCACTATGTCATAAGTTTCATATTATTTTGGACTGTTTGTTATAAGTTTGACTGAAAAAATTCCTGTTATGTTAAAAATCTCAGTTGCTGTCGCCCCTGATTTCATGAAGTATTCTTCTTACTTCAGGATCCTTGTAAACAGCATCAATCTCACTGGCCTCAAGACCTACGAACTCATGGCATAGATAATGAATCCAACTTTCCTGATCTTCAGATTCCATGACATGCTTTCTACAATAATAATCAGGCTGAATTGGAAGAGGTGGTACTTTCTTGTAAAGAGGAACTTTGTAATCAAAGACAGCAATCTTAATATCTTCACGAGGGATTCCCTTATTCAAGATGATGTCAGTAAGAGCATTGACTGTCTTTCCAGTGTCGAAAATATCATCGACAATCAGTACCTTGTCTCCACTTCTTAGATAATCAGGAGAATATGTCCAGCCATCCACCATCACTTTCGTCTGGCAACGGATATCGGAATAGCTTCTTGCAACAACTGCAGCATAGAATACTGGTCTCTTGTTTTCCTTGGAACGGACTATCTTGTAATATTCACTCATGACATTGCCCATATAGACACCGCCACGAAGTGATACATAGATGACATCTGGAACAAAGTGATCGACTGAATACATGTGATGACAAAGCTTCAATGCTTCATCTCTGATAGTCTCCGGAGTTACAAATTCTTTATGCATAGACACCTCTGTTAATCATATGGTTAGGATTTCCAGACCATTTTTCGTAATACCAATCGTATGTTCAAAGTGAGCGGAAGGTTTTCTATCAGCAGTAAGCACTGTCCAACCATCACGGAGGACTTTGATCTTGTGGGTTCCCATGTTGATCATTGGCTCAATCGCAAGGACCATTCCTTCCCTAAGCTTCATATTGGATGCATATGGAGAAACAAAATTCGGCACATTGGGATCTTCGTGAATTCCGAAACCAACTCCATGTCCGCAGAAATCCCTTACTACACCGAAATGCTGTGCATTGGCATGTTCAAATACTGCAGATGAAATATCATTCATCCTTGCACCTGGCTTTTCTGCTGCACGTATTCCAAGATCCAGACATTCACGTGTTGTATTCACAAGCAAGGCAGTCTTCTCCGGAATGTCACCCATCACAAAAGTCCTTGTGCTGTCAGCGAAATAATTGCCTTTCTTATCAACTACAATGTCTATACTGACAATATCCCCAAGCTTGATAATCTTATCCTTGTGGGGAATCCCATGAATCACCTGCTCATTGATCGAAATACAAGTGCCTGCAGGATAACCCTCAAATCCTTTGCAACTGGGAAATGCTCCTCGCTGAGTTATGTAATTCTCACAGAATTGGTTGACATCCCAAGTTGACATCCCAGGTTCCATCCATGACTCAAGCTCGTCAAAAAGAGTACGGATGATAATTCCATTCTCATGGATCCTATCCATGTCACTTTGTGTCTTAAGTTCAATCATCATTGATTTCCTTTCTCACATAGGAGTCAAGGACGCCATTCACAAACTTATAATTCCTATCAGAGCTGAATTCCTGTGAAAGCTTCACAGCTTCGTCTATGACAATATGTGGATGGACATCAGCACAGAAAAGCAGAGAGAACAAACTGATTCTAAGAATATTCCTGTCTACCATGTTGATTCTATCCAAGGATCTGTTCTTTGAATACTCGGAAATTAGACTGTCAATCCTCTCAAGATTCTCTATAGTACCCTGAATCAGGAAGGCACTGTAGTACCTTATGTCTGCTTCGAGCTGATTCTCTTCCTCTTCGGTGATTCCGGCAAGAGCAACTTCCGTACCCAGAAGCTGCTCAAAAACCGGATTATTCTGTTCGTCATACAATCTATGTGCGAAATCCAGAGAATAAAGAGTCTGCATCGCCAGCGAACGGGCTAGATGACGTGATTTCATCAGTTTGCCTCTTTGTAGAGAATATTGATCCTTGCTTCCTTGGTCAGTTCATCTATTACAAGAGCTGAGGCCTGGTTGAACACTTCAGAAGCTTTCTGCTGCTGAAGAAGATAGACGATATAATCGGTTACTGTGGCAGACTCAGTAGGAGAAAGCGGATCAGTAAGAGAAAGCACCTTGAAGGAAGTATGCTGAAGAACCTTTAGAATCACATAACCAATATTGGAATCAATGACCTCAGGGGTAATTTCACCATCATCAAGATCAAATGCTTCATTGAAGAAAGCCTCGCCGAAAAGATTCTGATATTCTGTATTATCAATGGTCAGCCAACCGACCTCTCCACCTTTGCTCTTGGAGGCTGTATCCTCTGAGTACAAGGACACGGCTTTTTCAAATGTAATAGATCCGTTCTTGACCTGAGCAAGCACACCCTGAAGCTTGGCAAGAATCTCTGCGTTCTTCTGAGCATCATCTGTCTTGTTCATCAGAATAACAGAAATCTTCACAGCTTCAGGATTTACGAACTGAGAAGCATTCTTTCTGTAGAATGTATTGATTTCCTTATCAGTCGGAGTCAATGCTTCAGCAGAGAACATGTTCTGCTTCTTGCTGGCAACATAAGACTGAATCACATATTGCTGTGCAATTGAATCCCTGTATTCGCTCACAGTCATTCCAAGCTGTTCGCTGAGAACCTGCTGGAACTGTTCATCAGTCATCGTCTGACCTATCTGCTGCTCAAGACTGGCCTTCTGGGAAGCAAGAAGGGAATCCTTCTGATCTTCAGTAAGTGTAACACCATCCCGTGCCGCTCCCTGGAGAATCAGCTCCTGTCCAATCATCGACTGTAGCACCTGCAGTGCAGAAACATTGGTAACTCCCTGACTCTCATACGACTTGACCGCACTATCAAGCTGAGCAGTTGAAATGATTGTGGTCTTTGTCAGGTTGACAGTAGCCGCCGGTGTGGCAACAGCGGCAAACGTTGCTGATGCAGCGATTGTCAGAATGACCAATATTGCAAATAAGTGTTTTCTATTCATGGATTATTCTCCTAAAATTATTAATTATTGGAAAGTTTAAGTCTTTTCCCCATTGCTGAGGCCATAGCAGGCGAATCCAGTATCTCAAAGTTCGTAATGAACGCACCTTGGGATTCAACTGCTTTCATCAGAGTCTGAAGAGTCTTACCCTTCCTCATTCCTTTCTTGCTTACAAAGCAAAAACAACGTTTCCCTGAAACATTGCCACAGCTTTTCAAGAAATCATAAACAGAGTGAGGAATCTTTCCACCAAAGAAGGTAGATGATTCTGAACCAAAGACATAATAGTCGTAATAGGAAATGTTCATTCCCTTCTCACGAAACATATTGAATGATTCAACAGTAGGAGCACCCTCCTGCTGAGAAATCCCTCTTGCAAGCGAATCGACAATCGATTTCAGCTTTGCACTGTCTACAACTGATCCACAATACAGCACACAGACTCTCATGATTATTCCCCTTAAACAACAACAGCCTACCCTGCTAGGGCAAGGTAGGCCTTATTTCGAAGTTGAACGTCAGTTCTGAGCACTCTCTGTCTCAACTACCTGAGTCTGCTGCTGAGCTGCAGCCTGACTCAAAATCGAACTGGAAGGTGATTTGTTAAGAACCGCAACAAGAATGGCAAGAACGATGAATGCAGCACCAAGCCAGGCAGTGATCTTGTTCACAACCTTACCTGAACGACCGCCGAAAGCAGATGAACTGCTGTCGCCACCGAAAATTCCACCCAGACCGCTGCTGTCTTCACCTTGAATCGAAACCATGAAAATCAAGGCAAGCGAAACCAGAACGAACAGAACCAACAAAACAATACTCAATATCGCCATCTTCCTACTCCAAGGCACATTTTACAATCGGAACGAACTTATCTGCTGAGAGAGAAGCGCCTCCAACCAGTGCTCCATCAATGTTCTTACGAGCCAGAAGCTCCTTCGCATTTGATGCTTTTACTGAACCACCATACTGTATAATCGTGTTTTCTGCAACAGTTTTTCCATATAATGATTCGATTAATCCACGAATATAGGCATGAGCATCATCAGCATCATCGGAAGTGGCGGTCATCCCTGTGCCGATTGCCCAGACTGGCTCATAGGCAATGGTGATTCTTTCCATATCCTTAGCACTGACATCACTTAGACCGACCTTGATCTGTCTTGAAAGGACCTCTTTAAGATGTCCGCCCTTGCGTTCATCGAGAGTCTCACCTACGCAGAGATCGATGTTCATTCCCTGTGAAAGAGCATACTTTACCTTTCTGTTGATCCATTCATCATTCTCTCCGTAATATGAACGTCTCTCGCTATGACCGATGATCACATCGTTCACTCCAAGGTCCTTGAGCATCTGGCATGACACTTCACCAGTATAGGCACCGCTCTCCTTGTCGCTGACATTCTGTGCAGCAACAATGATGTTGGAACCCTTCACTGCTTCAACAACAGCAGGAAGTGTCACAAATGAAGGAGCAATCATCACCTTCACATCCACACCCTTCAGCTGATCTTTCAATTCAGCGGCAAGCTTGGCACCCTCGCTGGGTGTAAGATTCATTTTCCAGTTACCTGCAATATAAGGTTTTCTCATTATTGAATTCTCCATTAAATTATTTTTCAAGTGCTTTGATTCCAGGAAGAATCTTGCCTTCGAGGAACTCAAGTGAAGCTCCGCCACCAGTGGAAACATGGTCGATCTTTGAAGCAAGATTGAACTTGTTCACTGCAGCGACTGAATCACCACCGCCAACGACCGTTGTTCCCTTGCACTCAGCAACTGCCTTTGCAATCTCCAAAGTACCTTCAGCGAAGGATTTGAACTCAAACACACCGACAGGTCCGTTCCAGACAATGCTCTTGGCATCCTTTATAGCGTCCTTGATCAATGCAATTGTCTTAGGTCCGATATCCATTCCAATCAGATCTGACGGAATGTCTATTGAATCGACAAGCACAGGCTCGGCAGTCTCGGAGAATTCCTTTGAACAGATATGATCGACAGGAAGGATGACCTTGACACCATTCTTCTTGGCGGCAGCCATGAAGCTTGTAGCAGTTTCCAGATAATCAGCTTCAAGAAGGCTCTTTCCAATCTCATGACCTTCAGCCTTGAGGAAGGTATAGGCCATTCCACCACCAATGACGATGATGTCGCATCTTGAAGAAAGACTCTCAAGAACCGTGATCTTGGAGGAGACCTTCGAACCACCGATGATAGCGGCGAAAGGATGCATTGGATTCTCAAGAAGAGGAGCCATGAACTTGATCTCCTTCTCAATGAGGAAACCTGCATATGCAGGAAGATAATGAGCCACGCCCTCTGTCGAAGCATGCGCACGATGAGCTGTGCCGAAGGCATCATTCACATACACATCACCGAACGAAGCAAGTTCCTTTGCAAACTCAGGATCGTTGGCCTCTTCACCAGGATAGAATCTGACATTCTCAAGAAGAAGCACATCGCCAGCTTTAAGAGCCTTGACTTCCTTTGCGACTTCAACTCCGATCACATCGGAGGAAAGGATGACTTTTCTCCCAAGGAGCTCTGAGAACTTCTCTGCAACTGGCTTCATGGAGAAATCTGGATTCTTCGTCCCTTTTGGTCTTCCGAAGTGGGACATGATGACAAGCTTGGTTCCTTTCTGGTCAAGAATATACTTGATGGTAGGAAGAGCCGCAATGATTCTTGTTGGGTCAGTGACGATTCCGTTCTTTACCGGAACATTGAAATCGACTCTGCAAAGAACTGTCTTTCCTTGCAAATCAGCTTCTTTAATGGTATTCAACTTCATAAAATACTCCTTAGGAAAAGAAGGCCCGCCCATAAGGCAGGCCTGTTATGACTGCGAAAGTCCGGCTATCAGCCGTTTACCTTCTTCATGTGAGCAATGAGGTCAAGAACCTTGTTGGAATATCCAATCTCATTGTCATACCATGAAACAATTTTCACAAATGTGTCTGTGAGTGCGATTCCAGCCTTTGCATCGAAGATGGAAGTTCTGGCATCACCAAGGAAGTCTGAGGAGACGACTGCATCTTCGGTGTATCCGAGAATCCCCTTGAGCTCGCCTTCGGAAGCGTCCTTCATTGCCTTGCAGATTTCTGCATATGAAGCAGGCTTTGCAAGATTCACAGTGAGGTCTACGACAGATACATCAAGAGTAGGAACTCTCATCGACATACCGGTAAGCTTGCCATTGAGGGAAGGAATGACCTTTCCAACAGCCTTTGCAGCACCAGTTGAGGAAGGAATGATGTTTCCAGAAGCGGCTCTTCCACCTCTCCAGTCCTTCATTGAAGGTCCGTCGACGGTCTTCTGTGTCGCTGTGGTGGAATGGACGGTGGTCATCAGACCATCAACGATTCCAAAATTGTCATTCAGAACCTTTGCGACAGGAGCAAGGCAGTTTGTCGTGCAAGAAGCATTGGACACGAACTGAGTTCCCTTGACATAGGTGTTCTCGTTGACACCGCAGACGAACATCGGAGTGTCATCCTTGGAAGGAGCAGACATCACGACATACTTTGCACCAGCGTTGATATGGGCCTGTGCCTTCTCCTGGGTGAGGAAGAGACCAGTGGACTCGACAACATACTCAGCTCCGACAGCATCCCATGCCAGTTCATTAGGATCCTTGCAAGCTGTGACACGGATTTTCTTTCCGTTCACAATAAGCTGGGAGTTCTCGACATCAGCTTCGACTGTGCCTTCAAACTGACCATGCATTGTGTCATACTTGAGCATGTACGCAAGATAATCAACAGGACAAAGGTCATTGATTCCTACAACTTCGACATCTTTGCGTGTCATTGCAGCACGAAAAACAAAACGACCGATTCTTCCAAAACCGTTAATACCAATTTTCATTAGGATATCCTCCATAATTAATTTCAATTCGATAATAATATACTGTTTTGAAAAACAACGGTCAACATATTTGGGATACAAAAGACGAATTTGGGGCACTACAGGAAAATCTTTGTTGACAGAATCAATCTTCATTGAGGATAATTTGCCTAGAGGTATCAAGAAATGAGAAAAATCATCCCTATCTGCGACGATTGGATATGCAATGGAAAGCCAGTCACTCTCCCACATTCACTGAGTGCAACTCCATCGACTTATTTTCGCAATTCCGATGTTTGGGTTTCGGGAAGATACGAGAAGACCATCATATTTCAAGAGAAGATACCCAAAGGCTCCAGAGTCATTATCAGATTCGAAGGAATAGGTTCCCATGCAACGGTGTTCTGCAACGATGAGAAAATCGGAGAGAGCATTGGAGCCTATGGTCCCAGCGATTTCGATGTCACAGGATTCGCCAGCCAGCCAAGCATGACAATCACACTGGAAGTCAGTGCAGAAGAGGATCCTTCGATTCCTCCTTATGGAAAGAAGATGGACTACCTGTGCTTTGGTGGAATCTACAGAGAAGCCAAGCTGATTATCCTTCCCAGCGAACATATCAGACAATTCTCAGCATTCGGAACATCCGATGGAACTGTGCACTTCGAAAGTCAGCTCACAGCCCCAGGTCCAAGCAAAGTCCTCGTCATCGATCCTCAGGGCAGGAAAGTCGCCGAATGCAACGGAGACTGCCCAACTTTGAGGATCGAATCACCTCAGCTATGGGAAATCTGGAATGCAAGACTCTATACCGCAGTGCTGGAATATGGTGAAGACTCCGTCAGCGTCAGATTCGGATTCAAAGATGCAGAATTCAGAACTGATGGATTCTACCTAAATGGTCAGAAAGTCAAGATTCTGGGGATCAACCGTCATCAGAGCTATCTGAAAGTCGGCTATGCAATGCCTGACAATATCCAGGTTCTTGATGCCGATCTGATTCGAAAAAGCGGCATGAACATGGTTCGCACAAGCCATTACATGCAATCTACAGCCTTCATTGACAGATGCGACGAACTTGGAATCATGGTGTTTGAGGAAATCCCCGGATGGCAGCATATAAGCTCTGACCCTGTCTGGAGAGAGCGCACGGTTGAAAATGTACGAACGATGATTCAAAGAGACAAATCTCACCCAAGCATAGTCCTCTGGGGCGTGAGAATCAACGAAAGCATGGATGATGACAAACTGTATGCCCAGACAAACACACTTGCCCACAGTCTGGATCCATTCAGGCAGACCGGAGGAGTAAGGTATCTATGCAACAGCCATCTTCTGGAAGACGTCTATACATTCAATGACTTCATTCATAATGGAAGCAACAAAGGTCTAAGAACGCCAAATGAAGTCCATCGTAACAAAGCTCCTCATCTTGTCACTGAATATTGCGGACACATGTTCAGCACCAAGGTGTTCGATGATGAGGATCACCGGCTGAAGCACGCTTTAATGCACGCAAAAGTCGTCAACGACATGTATTGCGACCCATCAATATCTGGCTGTCTTGCCTGGTGTCTCTTCGACTACAACACTCACGACAACTTCGGTTCAGGCGACATGATCTGTCATCATGGAATCTGCGATGCTGATCGGATACCCAAGCTCGCATGGTATCTCTATGCCAGTCAGAACTCCCAGCAGCCAGTACTGGCACCGTCATCATTCATGGATGAAGGTGACTTCCCTGCAAACTGTCCATCAAAGATTGCGATATTCACTAATGCCGATTCGGTCAAGGTTTTTCTGAATGACGAGCCAATGGGGGAATTCTTCCCATCAAAAGACATCTTCCCATCACTGCCCCATCCACCTGTGATCATAGAAAGCTTCATAAAGGAACGTTTGAAGAAACTGGGAATATCAAGGAACTCCGACCAAGTCCGTATCATCAACATCATCAATGCTGTGAAGAAGGACCAATCGCCAAAGACATATCTGAAACATGTAGTCTTCATAGCAAGAATGGCTATGAAAGCAAGAATGAAGCCTGATGAATTCATCTCCACTCTGTCAGAAATTCAGGATCTTGCACCAATGCAGAAAGGCATATGGAAATTTCAGGGATTCAGCAATTCACAGATGGTGAGTGAGCAGATATTGGATCCAAGCAGCAAGATAGTGCTCAAGACGGAAATATCTCAGACAGATTTCAGATTGAAGGAAGGAGAAGGCTTCCAAGTCTGCAGAATACAGCTGATGGCAATCCGTGAAGGATTCTCAATGAGACTGCCCTATCTGTTTGAAAGCTTCAAACTTCAGGTAGAAGGATCAATGGAAAGATATGGAACACCTGAACTTGTCACCATGGTCGGAGGAGGGGCCGCAATCTATCTCAGGACCAGGCATCAAGGCCCGGCAAAGGCCGTGCTGAGCTCCGAAAGATTCGGCGTGACGGAAATTGAATTCAACGTGACTGTTGAATAAGGCTATTCGGAATCGATGGAATTCTTCAATTCAATCTTGATCGAATTGATCTTGTGACCGTCAATTGACTCGACAGTGAAGTCTGCATCATCAGAAGTCGTGGTGTCGCCCTTTTCAGGGATACGTCCGAACTTCTCAAAAACATACCCACCTATTGTCTCGTAATCGTCTTCTGGAATATTCAGGTCAAGTTCATCATTGACATCATCGATAGGCGTCCTTGCATCACAGATATATGTATGATCATCCTGCTTCTGAATATTCGCCTCTTCGTCAGCATCGAATTCATCCTGTATATCACCGACAATGACCTCTATGATGTCTTCCATGCAGACAATTCCAGAAACGCCGCCGTATTCATCCACGGCGACTGCAATATGAACCTTCTGCTTTCTGAAATCCCTGAGCAGATCATCAAGATGCTTGCTTTCAGGAACAAAGAAAACATCACGCATGATCTTGCGGATGGAAAAATCCTTCTCGATATTATTTCTGATCAAATCCTTTGCATAGAGGATACCGATGACATTGTCAACGCTATCCTCATAAACAGGATACCTTGAAAACCCAAGTTGTTCGATGAAATCTATAACCTGATCATATGTGGAATCCACATTAATGCATTCCACATCAATTCTTGGAACCATGACTTCCTTGACGGTCTTCTCATCAAGTTCGGATACACCCTCAATCATGTCCTTACGTTCTTCAATCTCTTCCTCTTGCGCTTTTCGCGAGAGAGGATCCTCAGATTTCTTTCCCTTATCTCCAAACAAGGATTTCAAAAAACTCAAAACTGTCCGCCCTTAAGCATATTCAGCAACGTTTCCTGATGTCGGAGCATTCCTTCTTCAGGATCATTGCTTGCATGATCTTCACCTATCAGATGAAGACATCCATGTATCAGAACTCTACAGAGTTCCTCTTCAAATTGAATACTAAAATATTCTGCATTGTTTTTCAAGCTCTCAAGCGAAATCACAATGTCACCTAGTGAATCAGGTTCCCCTTCCTCTCCTGGAAAAGCGACATCTTCGTCAGCATCATGGGAGACAAAGCTCAGAACATCGGTGCTTTCATCGATATAACGGAACTGCTTGTTCAGGCTTCGGATTGATTCATCTGAAACGAACGAGCAGGAAACCTCAATATCCTTGCAGCCAAGCTGGCGAAAGGTGCCATTCAGGACCTTCTTTACAAGAGCCCTGGGAGCTTTTTCCTTCATTGCGGGATCTTCATACGAAATCAGAATTCTATTCATTTCTTAACCTCCTCAGGATAAGATATACGACTGTGATAGCGCCCTGTAAGTGAATCAGACAGAGATTTGACCACAGTGTTCAAATCTGTAATCGTCATCTGGCAGCTGTTAAGCTGCTTGTTGACTATCTTCTTGATCAGAATCATCGAAATCATCTTCTCGATTTTGTTTGGAGTCGGCTTGGCTATGCTTCTGCAGGCTGCCTCACTGCAGTCGGAAAGCATGACAATCGCCTGTTCCGGCGTCTGTGGAGGCTGACCCAGATATGCATATTCCTCAATCTTTGGTTCTGCATACTGCTCAGGATTATCCTGATGAAGCTTCATTGCCTCATTGTAGAAGTAAGTCACAACATCATTGCCATGGTGGTTTCCGATGATATCAAGGACTTCCTGAGGCAATCTGATCTGCCTTCCCTTCTCCACGCCAAGCTTCACATGGCTCTTGATGATTGCTACCGAGAGATTCCTGTTGATATTCTCATGGTTCTGAGCAGCATTGGAATTGCCAAGCAACGAAATGTTCTCTGTGAAGTATTCAGCATGGTCCATCTTCCCGATATCATGGTACATGGCTCCGACCTTGACCAGACCGGCATCTGCTCCAATTGCACGTGCAGCGTTCTCAGCAATCTCTGCAACAGACATGCTGTGACTGTAGGTCCCAGGTGCTTCCTGAGAAAGTCTCTTGAGCATAGGGGAACGCTCATTTGCAAGCTCCCTAAGCTTGAAGCGGGTCGGTATGTTGAAGATTTCCTCAAGAAAAGGAAGGAACAAGGCCACAAGAACAAACGAAATGACGATGTTGCATATCTGAATCAGAGCGCTGAAGAAAAAACCACTCATTGTACTTTTCTCAAGCAGGAACCAAAGCAGGAGATACAATATCGAAAGACCGGCGGTCAGAAGCCATTGGATTGCAAGATCTCGTCTCCGATCAAGAAATGTTATCAAGAACAAGCTGGACACTGAACAGAGAACACAGAAAAGGAATGTTCCGTAGTCAGATCCCGGCACCAAGCAGAATGCAGAGGATAGCAGCATTGTGCAAATTGTTCCAAGCGATTTCTTTCCAGAAACCAGTGACAACAGCAGAGGAAGTGCAAAAGAAGGAATCAAGACTTCATAAATCGGAATAGAGAATATTTCATATAACTTGTAAAGGAAGAACCCTGCAATAATTGTTAGAATGCCTCCAATGAGGAACACGAGGAAGAACTCGAATTCATGAAGGCTGCCCTTGGAGAATATATCGAAGGAAAGAACTGCCATCGAAGTCAGAATCAGCATTGTGAGGAACGACCCGAACAGCTTGACTTTGGATACCGAAGTGTCCTGCAAGGAAAGAAGATAGAGAATCCGACTGCTCTGTTCGGTGATTATTGTGTTATTCTCAATGATGATCTGCTGTGGTACCAATGTGTATGAAACCTTGCTCTTTTCAGGATCGACCCGGCTTTTCAACTTTGATGTCATCAATTCGCTATATTCGAGGTTTGGGTAGACAATCTGAGAAACAAGCTTGCTCATGATCTCCTTCTGGGAGGTGCTTATGCTCTCATAGTCTGCGAGCTGGAACTGCACGAAACCGCCGACACCGCTTTCTGTAAGGCATCTGCTCTTCATCACAGTCACAACATCTTCACTCTGGAGATTCAAGCTCATCATGACATTCACCGTTGAAAAACCTGAAGCATTGGTCTTCAGGTCGTCAGCTGAAAACAGACCCGTATCATTGACCATCTGTGAAAGCTGAATAAGAAGCGGTCCTAGAATCTTCGAATCTGGGGAAAGGGTATCATACGCCACGATGGCCAGTTCCTTGTTCACTCCTGACACCACTGCGGCATTGAGAAAATCCGTACTTGACCCTGAAAGTCCCTTGGATATCAGACTTGCCCTCTCCACTGTCTTGAGACAGTTTCCGACATCGTTGACAAACACAGGTGGAACGCTGTTCATCATGTTCAGATATTCCTGCCTTGACTTCTCCTCATCGATCAGATAGTAGGAAGAATCGGAAAAAACCGATTCCGAAGCCAGGTAACCCGGCTTCAGCCGATTGTAGGCCGCTTTATAGACTTCACTCTGATTCTTGTTGAGAAAGAAGAAAAGAAGGCTGGAAAGGACACAGAATACAAATCCAAGGCATAGAACTGTTGCAATCCTGCCTTTCTTCATGCCTGAGAAGAATGGAAAACGGATAAAAATCGGATTATTTGTTCTTTTCATATGCATCGACGATCCTTTGAACTATTCGAGAACGGACTACATCCTGGGAATGAAAATTCACAAAGCTGATCCCTTCGATCCCCTGAAGAATGGACATCGCATGAACCAATCCTGACACTTTGTTACGTGGGAGGTCTGTCTGGGTGATGTCTCCGGTCACTATCGCAGTGGAATCCTCACCCAGCCTGGTCAGGAACATCTTCATCTGCTCCACAGTGGTATTTTGAGCTTCATCCAAAATTATGCACGCATGATGAAGGCTTCTGCCTCTCATGTACGCCAATGGAGAAATCTCGATCATGCTGCTGTCCTCCAGACGCTTGATCATCTGAGGTGAAATGAGAAATTCCATTGAATCATAAAGAGGCTTCAAATATGGATTGAGCTTCTGTCCCAGATCACCTGGAAGAAACCCCAAAGACTCCCCTGCCTCGACAACAGGACGAGAAAGAATAAGCTTCTGCTTCCGTCCGCTGATAATCTGAGAAAGTGAATATGCAACTGCAAGAAAAGTCTTTCCAGTTCCTGCCGGACCTCCTGCAAATGTTATCTGAGAGTTCGCTATCGCCTCTAGATACTTCTTCTGGGTCCTGCTCTTAGGAAAGACAGACCGATTTCCGAGGTTGATCGTCAAGGAAGCGGGATCAGACGCTGCCGCCTCTTCCGCTTCTGGAAACTGCATTTCAGTAAGAAGACTCTGATATTCCATGAATATCTCTGATTCAGCAATCGGAACTCCTGCCTTGGCAAGTTTCTCAAGCCTCTTCATCAAGGACTGGAACATCTGACTGACACTTCTGTTTTCACCATCATAGGAGATATCGACGCCTCTGACATAGATCGTAGTATCAAGAAGATTCTCCAAATAAGGTATGTTTGAATCATTAACTCCACAGATCATGCCAAGAACATTCTGATCCTCAAAATTCACCGTAGTACTCAATTGTCAGTCTCCCACTCCTTTTCCCTTTGAAGCTTGATATCGGGAATCGCCACCCATTGCACATAGAAGGATGCCGTCTGTTCCCAAACCCAGCTTCCATCAGATAATACAACGCTGGCATTGTATTTGCAATGCAAATTCCAATCTTTCATGTAATGAACCAGTTCGGCACTCATGCTGGAAAGATTGAAACTGGTGTTTTTTCTCCCCCCGTTAAAGAAATCAAACGAGCGCCACAGGTCCTCCATCATCCAGGAGAATCTGAACTTGTCCTCATTGTCAAAATATCTGTAGAAACCATTATTCTGTGAAGAAACGGAAAAAGTCAGGTCCAGAAATTCGGCTATGGCGAATTTGAAGTCCAGCTTGGCCTTGAGGCTCGAAGCATACTTATTCAAAAAGTCATAGACTAAATCCAGATCAAGCGAGATTTCTGAACTGATTCTTCCTCGCCAGAAGGAAAACCTTAGCTTGGATACATTTACAACCGTCTCCAGATCTTTGACCTTCAGCATCCAGCTACCATTGGTTTTCTCTTCACCCTGCACACCCAAGGCAATGAGATTCTTTCTGTACGAAAGCCTGAGATCAAGCGACTGAATCCTGAAATTTTCCTCAGCCTTGAGTTGATCTGAAAGACAAAGTCCATCTTTCCAGAAGAACCATGAAAAATCCTGCGAGAAGCCGAACGAATCCCAGCCGTTCTCAATCCTTGAGAAATCATAATTCACTGCAGCAGATACGGAAATCAAAGAACGAGAAAAACTTAAGCTGGAAGAAAGAACAGTCGGAGCAAGCTTCAATCCATTCTTTTCGTCGAATTTCTGAGAAATCGAGGCCTTGATTCCCCAGTTGCTGAACGAGACGGCGGGAGTCAATGACTGTTGTGTCGGAGGAAGAGTCTGGGAAAGCGAAAGAGTGAAGGCATCGATTGGAAGACTTAGCTTCAAGTTATGAAGGCTGACATTTGTCGAGTTCCATTCAAAATACTTGAACTGCTCCTCCGAAACGAAACTCATTATCTTCCAGTTAAGCGAATAAGTCAGCCCTAGCAAAGGAATTGCCATTTCCAGCTTGTCAACGACCTTTCCCGTCTCGACTGTCACGTTTTCCTTGTCCGAATGTTCAAAAGAAGGGTCAATTGCATTATTAAGACGGAAAAGGCGATTTCCAAGATTCGTTGAAATAACCAAAGAACCACTTGTGCTGTAATTCAGGTTCTTGCGATTCAAAGCTCCATCAAAAAGCTTAAGCTCATTGAGAAAACTCTGATTCCAATCATAAGCAATCGAGAAATCATCTGAATAAGAAGAACTTCCACTCACTGTCTGGGGAAGGAACAAGCTCAGCCCCACTTCAGGCAACGTGGCAGACTCAGAATCTCCATCTTTTAGAGATTGCAGTTCCTCCAGCATCTTCTTTGCGACATTGTCCGAATACCGGTCCCTTTGAGAAGCAGCCACATCATGACTGGCAGATATATCGACAAGCGTTCCTTTGACAGAAGTCGAGAATGAAGGAAGCGTTGCTGATTTGATCTGGAATTTCTCATTGACCGAATCCCATTCAAAATCAAGAAGCACCTTGAGCTGTTTGATCCTTGCTTCTGTAAGATAGTGACCTGCCCATTTGACAGGCATGCTTGCAGAAACATCAAGTTGCCATTGGAATGACGAGATATTCGAAGCTGTGGAAGGGAAAATCTGCTCACTGCCAAGAATTGAATCCAAGGAGAACGAAGTGAGCCGGTTTCCATATGTCTTGTATGCAGTCCTATCACTATAGAACGGAATGCTGAATTCCAGCTTTATATCGTCAAGATTCACTTTTCCAGATGTGATTTCGAAATACCTGATTCCCTTGGTGCTGTCAGCAAAATCCATCGCCACTCCGCCAAATGAATCAATTCCTATCTTCTTGGCAGCGAGATTGTTCACAGTCTTATAACCAAGAAACACTCCACCCTTCTGATAGACGTCCCCAAGGATGGCAAAATAGCTGCCTGAAGAACTTGCCCATTGCTCAACACTTCCGTAATCCTTGTCCTTGGACTTGGGATTGTAGATGATTCCATCCGCAACCATTTCACCTGTGTCTCCAGACATAAGAAGGGCGGCAAAAGATGATGAGGACTTAAGCTCCCCACGTGATATTGGAAATGTCCCATATATTTCTGTGGTGGTGTTCAAAAACATCCCCCGATCAGAGGCAAGTCCTATTGCCGGATTGAATATCAATCTGGTTCCAGGATAGAAAAAAGCTGGAAACCAGAGAATCGGGACACGTCCCAGAAAAAGCACCGCATTGAAGATGAAAAGGTCTCCACCACCAAGCAATGCGGTACGGGCAGAGCTGATACCCCAGTATGGATCGGATTTGCTTGTAGAAATCGTGCCGTTCTCAAATACTATCACATCCTCATCGCCGATATAGCGGACAGTGGAACCTGTGGCATGAAACTCTACAGTGTTGCCTTCATTGTTCTTTCTAAGCGAACTGATATCGCCACCTTGCAGATTGATATCAGAAGTATCCCAATTGTACGATACGATTTCCCCAAGCAGTTCCTGCCTGGAAGAATCCTCCGATGCGTCCTTGAAAACTGCATTTCCAATCGCAGTGAGGATCCTGTTATCCATGTCCATCACTATCCGATCTGCGCCAAGGAGTTTTTTGCCCTTGTCATCATCAGTTGAAAAGGAAAGGCTCACGTTGCCTTCCAGGACCATGAATCCGTCATTGACTGATATGCTGTCACATTTCTCGATTTTCAGCTGATAGCCTTTATTATCTGTCTCAGCATTTGAATCAGAAAGAAGTTCTCCTTCCAAGGATCCTTGGTACGCCAATGAAAAATAACTTTTCAAAGCATTTCGAAGTTCTTCCTCGTCTCCGTCTGAACCTATGGAATATGCAGCTGCCATAGTCTGCAACTGACTCAAATCTGCATTCTCAAATGAAGAGAGAAGAAGATTTGCGCATAGAAGCGGAACAAGAAAGCCCATTGCCATGAGAAGAATGAGAATCAGTCTTTTTTCAAATTCTCTGATCATCAAGCATCTTTCTGAGGTAGTGACCGGTATACGATGAATCACAGGAGGCAATATCCTCCGGTGTCCCGGTACACACAATCTTTCCTCCCTCGTTTCCTCCTTCCGGTCCAAGGTCAATGACGTAGTCTGCCATTTTTATGACATCAAGGTTATGTTCTATTAGAATAACAGTATTTCCATTATCAGCAAAGCGATTAAGCACTTCCATCAGCTTCTTGACATCTGCGAAATGCAGACCAGTAGTCGGCTCATCCAGAATGTAAAGAGTCTTTCCTGTGCTTATCTTGGATAATTCCAACGAAAGCTTCACCCTCTGAGCTTCTCCGCCGGAAAGTGTAAGCGCACTCTGTCCAAGACGGATGTAATCCAACCCGACCATGTTGAGCATTCCAAGCTTCTTCTTCAATGAAGGAATCGCCGAAAAGAATTCGTATGCCTCGGCGACAGACATCTGAAGCACATCATAGATGCTCTTTCCCTTGTATTTGACGGAAAGGGTCTCCTGATTGTAGCGTCTTCCATTGCAGACATCGCATTTGACATAGACATCAGAGAGAAACTGCATCTCAATCTTCTTTGTGCCATCGCCTTTGCAGGATTCGCATCGCCCTCCAGGAACGTTGAATGAGAATCTTCCTGATGAATAGCCTCTTGCCTTGCTTTCCGGAAGCGAGGCAAAAAGATCCCTTATTACGTTAAAGAATCCCACATATGTCGCAGGATTGCTTCTCGGAGTTCTTCCTATTGGGCTTTGGTCAATGCTTATCACCTTGTCAATGTTTTCGAGGCCTTCAATTGAACAATACCCATCCAGAACTTCCCTCTGGCGGTTGAAATGTCGTTTCAAGGCAGGAACAAGCACCTGATTAAGCAAAGTGCTCTTTCCACTTCCAGATACTCCTGATATGACGATCATCTTTCCTAAAGGGAAATCAACATCAACACCATCAAGGTTGTTCTTCCTTACACCCTTTATTCTAAGAAAGGCTCCATTACCCGGTCTTCTTAGAAGCGGCAGCAAAATCTGAAGCTTGCCACTGAGATACTGCCCGGTTATGCTCTCCGGATGCATTGCGACTTCTTCCGGAGTTCCTTCAGCGATGATCTCACCACCCTTTTCTCCTGCACCAGGTCCCATGTCAACGACATAATCTGCCTGGCGGATAGTATCTTCATCATGTTCCACGACGATGACGGTATTGCCAAGATCCCTCAGATTCTTCAATGTATCAATGAGCTTCTGATTATCACGCTGATGGAGGCCTATCGAAGGCTCATCCAATACATACAGGACACCCGAAAGAGAAGACCCAAGCTGAGATGCAAGCCTGATTCTCTGCGCTTCTCCACCAGAGAGAGTTGCCGAGCTTCTAGACAGAGTCAGATAATCCAGACCTACGTTCCTTAGAAACACCAACCTGGACAGAATCTCCTTGCAAATCTGACGGGCAATCGTCTCTTCGTTTGGAGAAAGCTTCATCTGATTGAAGAACGTCATGGAATCCTTGACGCTAAGATCCGTCAGATCCATGATGTTCCTATCACATACAGTGACAGCAAGAGATTCGGGATTGAGTCTTCGTCCATGGCAGTTCTCGCAGGTCGAGGAGCTTTGATACTGTGCCAAAGCTGACCTTATTGCCATAGAGCTGGTTTCTGCCATCCTTCGCTTCAGATCGTTCACTACACCAGCCCACTTTCTCATTCCGTTATAGCTGAATCCATCCTTCTGATTCACATGGACGCTGATCATTTCATCAAAACCGTAGAGAATCACATTCATGATATCAGGAGAAAGATCACAGAAAGGAGTGTCCAATGAGAAACCAAGCTTGTCAGCCAGGGCCTCAAACGAAGCTCGAGAGAAATATGCTTCAGGATTCATCGACTTGATTGCTCCCTGATTGAAGCTCAGACGGCAATCAGGAATTATCTTGGCAGGATCAAACTCAATCTTGAACCCAAGCCCGTTGCATTCCTTGCAAGCGCCAAAAGGGCTGTTGAAGCTGAAAAGCCTCGGCTGAAGCTCACCAATGCTGATTCCGCACTCAGGACAACTGTTCTTTTCAGAAAAAACCACGTATTCAGGTTCGCCATCCCCTTCGGGCAAAAATCCGACCTCAACCAGTCCACCAGACATTTCAGCGGCCGTCTCCAGTGAATCGACAAGTCTCTGCCGGTTTTCCACTCGCAATATCAACCGGTCAGTGACTATGCCGATCGAATGCTTGACTTTCTTGTCCAGTACAATTGGATTATCATCGAGAACAACAATTCTGCCATCTATTTTGGCTCTTGAGAAACCAGATTTTTTGGCATCGGACAATGTCTTCTTGTATTCACCCTTCTTTCCAATCGCCACCGGGGAAATAATCAAAAGCCTGGACATATCAGGATGATCGAATATCCTGTCTGTTATCTGGTCTATGCTCATCTCTGCGATTTCACGTCCGCAATTTGGACAATGAGGATGTCCGATCCGGGCAAAAAGCAGGCGATAATAGTCCAGGATCTCAGTGATTGTACCGACTGTTGAACGAGGGTTCTTGTTCACTGACTTCTGTTCGATTGAGATTGCCGGACTCAGACCTTCAATGGAATCTACATCAGGCTTATCCATCCTGCCAAGAAACTGCCGTGCATAGGCAGACAGCGATTCCATGTACCGTCGCTGACCTTCCGCAAATATTGTGTCAAATGCAAGGGAACTCTTTCCACTGCCGCTAAGCCCTGAAATGACAATCAGCTTGTCCTTTTTTAGCACAAGCGATACATTCTTCAGATTATGCTCCCTGGCACCTTTGATTACGAGTTTATTGTTCATGATGTCTTAAAGTTCCTCGAACGCTTTCCAAAAAGCATCCAGAGCTTGTTCCTTGCTTACCTTGCAAAACAGTTTTCCTTTCTTGTAAAGAAAAATCGAGTTTCCAAGACCAGTGACAGCAAGATCAGCATTTGCAGCTTCTCCGGGACCATTGACCTGGCATCCCATGAAGGCAACGCAGACTGTCTTTCTGGATTGCATGAGCTTGGGTTCGACCGCTGAAAGGAATGATTCCGAGTCAAACATGTATCTTCCACATCTGGGGCAGGCAACAATCCGCACACCCTGCTTCCTCAGACCCAATGTACGAAGCAGTTCCACTGCCGCATAGACTTCGCTTGTCATCGGACCATTTATCGAATAACGTATAGTGGCACCGATTCCAGAAGAAAGGAGTCTTCCAAGAGTCCATGTGCCTCTTACAGCCGAACTTATCACACTGCCGGCTTCCGTCACCCCAAGATGCTGGGGATAGGTAGAGCGGGCTGCGAATTCCTTGGCCGCAAGGAAGGTTTCCTCCGGGTCCGAAGACTTGAGGGAAACCACCGTATTGAAGAAATTCTCCTTCTCAAACCAGTCGATATATTCCAGTGCAGTCTCCACCATAAGCTCATGGGGCCTTAGATTCGAATCGTTTCGTGGAAGACTTCCACTATTGAGTCCTATGCGAATGCATTTACCCATATCACGGGCCTTCTTCACGACTTCCAAGGTCTTCCATTTGGCACCGATATTCCCCGGGTTTATCCTTATCTTCTGAAATCCCAGATCCATGGCAAGCATTGCCATCCTGTAGTCAAAATGAATATCTGCAACAAGGGGCATGGGAGAACGTGCAGATATCTCACGATATCCATCACTGTCACCTTCATCGCAGAAGGTGAACCTGAATATATCGCAGCCAATGGCATTGAGCTCACACAACTGAGAAACGACACTGTCAATATCCTTGCCAATCGGCCTGTCATACATCGACTGCACAGCAATGGCCTGACCTTTTCCTATTGACACGTTTCCGATGGAAGCTACAGTTGTGTTCATCCGATTCGCTCCTTGAGCTGCTGGAAGCTATTGCAAAGAACATCCCAGAATCGTTTTGTATTGACGTTTCTTGCAAAATGAACATTGAAATCTGTCAAAGACCTGCCAAGGCATGTCCTTCCATAGGCCAAATCACCCTTGGTCTCCACATCGATTTCTTCATTGGTGAACTCGAACATTTGAGGATCAATCAGATAAGCTATGCAGCAGGGATCATGCATGGCAGGATAGTCATGAATATATCTACGGCAACTTTCAATATAGTATGTCATGCTTGCCTTGAACAATTCAATCGCCTTTCCTCCGACAGAATAAAGCCGTTGCTGTATTTCGGGGTTCAAAACGACGTTCAAGGTGCAATCAAGAGGCATGAGATATATGTCAGCACCACTATGGAAGACAATCTGAGCCGCTTCCGGATCGGCATAAATATTGAACTCAGCGGAAGAAGTGACATTCCCCAAAGTCGAGCTTCCACCCATGAGCACAATGCGCTTCAGATTGCGGGCAAGTGCCGGTTCTGCCTTCAATGCTATGGCCAGATCGGTATAAGGTCCGACCGAAACAAAGCTTATCTCGCCTGGATTGCGCATAACGGTATCAATGATGAATTCTATGAAGTTCCCATCCTGCACCTGCTTGACTCTTGGGCCAAAGACAGGCCCCTCAAATCCATTCTGACCATGAATGGAACCGGCTGTCACCTGAGAACGTAGGAGAGGACCATTTGAACCGGCATATACTGGTGCATCCAACTTCAGGGCATCAGTCAGATTCAATGTGTTTTCAAGTGAATTCTTCAAAACAGTATTGCCAGCAGTGGCAATTATCCCTTCGATCTTTATGAGCGAACAGCCTGCCGCCATATCGATGGCCACTGCATCATCATGGCCAGTATCAACATCAAGAATTATCCTTTCCATCACTTTCCTCACCGTTAAACAATAACTTTAAATGGGAAAAAATACAACTGTGAACACTTTTGACTATGACATAATAAAAAAGGACCTGCAGCAAAATACTGAAGATCCTTTCTTCCAGTACAGTCTTCGTCACCTCAGACCCTTGTCATAAGGTATACCTTCAGACTTTGGAGCACGTGAATGACGTGATGTAAAAGCCAGGACCACCAGCGAAATGATATAAGGCATCATGTTGTAGACTGAACCAGGAATATTCAGGCTCTGAAGCGCTGGGAATCCAAAATACACATTGCTCAAAGCCCTGAAAGCTCCGAAAAGCAAAGCACTCATTGCAATTCTGATAGGCTTCCATTGTCCGAAGATCATGACGGCAAGGGCCAAGAATCCAAAGCCCGCAACGCCATTTTCGAACTTCCACTCACTCACACCGGCAAGAAGGTAGCAAATTCCGCCAAGTCCTCCAAGGACTCCTGAAATGAGAACGCCACTCCAACGCATCTTGAAAACATTGATTCCAACGGAGTCTGCAGCCTGAGGATTTTCACCACATGCAACCAGACGAAGCCCGAATCTCGTCTTGTAGAGAATCAGATAGGCGACTATCACAGCAATGACGGCAATGAGCATGAACCAGTTGAATTCAAAAGTGCCGATGTTGACAATGAAGTTCTTCTTCGGCTCGATATACTGAATCGTTGAAGAAACGTCATCTGGATTGGCGGCAGTGTTGATGGCCTTGACAATCACTGTTGCACCGGCAGTACCGAGCATGTTCAATGCAGTTCCGACAATAGTCTGATCAGCACGGAAGTTTATGCACGCCACAGCAAGAAGTGAAGAATACAAAGCGCCAAGAGCGATTGCGCAGAGAATCACCACAAGAATCAGCAGAAATGCTGGAGTATTGGGACTCAGATACCGCATTGCAAGTGCTCCACCAAGCCCTCCCATGACCATTATGCCTTCCAAGCCAAGGTTGATCACACCACTATGTTCTGAAAAACATCCGCCAAGAGCAACCAATGTAAGGACTGATGAAAAAATCAATGTATATTGTAACAGCAGCAGCATCAGGCTATCCCTCCTTTGTCATTTTCAAGCTCTGACTTCTTGATTTCCTTTTCTTCCCTGCGGGAGACAATAGCGTTCATTGCAAGCTTGAGGAACAGCACAAATCCGCAAAGGTAAATAATGATTGCACTTATCAGATCTGAAATCTGAGAACAATACATCGTCTTGTCCACATAGGCTCCACCAGCAGTGATATGCTGAATGAAGTACGATGAGAATATTGTGCCAATTGGATTGAGTCCGCCAAGGAAGGTAGCGGCGATACCATTGAATCCCATCCCTGGCACGGAAGAAGTTGAGCATTCCCACTGAGTGAATCCGGTCTGATATAGAAGAGAAGCTCCCATTCCAGCCAGTCCGCCAGCTATGGCCAAAGTCAGGATCGTGTTCTTCTTTTCAGCCATTCCGCAGTATCTTGCGGCATTCTTGTTGAAGCCTGTCGCCTTAAGCTCATACCCAAACTTGGTCTTGTCAAGAAGAATCATTATGAGAATGGCCATTATTATCGAAAGCGGTATGGCGATAGTGACATATATATTGTTATTGAAAAGCTTTCCCAAGCCCAGACTTGGAAGAATCGCTTCAGGAGAAGTGGTGCGGATCTCGAATGTATATGGGGAAGTTGTCTCCTTTACCTGAGAGAGAATCATGTTAGTGCCATAGAGAATTATCCAGTTCAGCATTATTCCACTGATCACCTCATTGACATTGCAGTACGACTTGAGCAGACCTACTATGCTTCCGAACACTGCTCCCGCAAGGATGGCAAACAGCATGCAAGGAAGCCATCCCCAATGCCATTTCAATGCCGCATAGAGGCAGGCGCATATCCCGGCACAGTACTGTCCCGAAGCTCCGATATTGAACAATCCTACCTTGTAAGCGAACATTATCGACAAGGCGCACATCAGAAGCGGTGCCGTCTTGACAAGTGTGCTTCCAAAGTATTTAAGCTGAGCTGACGTCCTGCTGTATGTGAAGAAGTTCTTCATAACAGTGAAAATTGCTTCTGCGGCACCGGCAGGATTGATGAAAAGCAGAACGAGAAAGCCAATCAGCATTCCAAGCACTATGCAGATAAGTGAAGCAATCAACGATTTGAATCCTTCCGATTTCCATAGATTCTTTTTCATGCATTCACCTCCTGACGCTTTGCACCAGCCATGTACAGTCCAAGTTCTTCCTCTGTAGTGCACTTCGGATCGAACTCCCCTACTATCTCGCCTTTATGCATTACCAGTATTCTATCTGGAACATCCATGACCTCATCCAGTTCAAGAGAAATCAGCAGGACAGCCTTGCCTTCGTCACGTTGTGCGACAAGCTGCTTGTGAATGTATTCAATGGCGCCGACATCAAGACCTCTCGTGGGCTGAACCGCAACAAGAAGTTCAGGATCACGGTCTATCTCCCGTGCCACAATAGCCTTCTGCTGGTTGCCGCCTGACATGCTTCTTGCTCTAGTCACCGGACCTTGTCCACTTCTGATGTCATATTGCTCAATCAGGCGTTCTGCATACTTGCGGATGTTGTCCTTCTTCAAAAAGCCAGCCTTGTCAGTGAATTCGGGCTCAAAGTACCTCTGAAGAACTAGATTCTCCTCAAGCGAATAATCAAGAACCAATCCATATTTCTGTCGATCCTCGGGAATATGACTCATTCCCATCACATTTCTCTTGCGAATCGAGACACGTGAGATATCATTGCCAGTCAGGGAGATGGAACCACTTGTCAGGGGCTCAAGTCCAGTAAGACCATAGACCAGTTCAGTCTGTCCATTTCCATCGATTCCTGCAATGCAGACTATCTCACCGCCTCTGACATTGAATGAGACATGCTTGACTGCATTGTTCTTGTGTGACTTGGAAGCGACAGTCATGTCCTTGACTTGAAGAATCACATCGCCAGGCTTTGACTGATTCTTCTGAACATGGAAATTGACGTCACGTCCAACCATCATCGAAGAAAGTTCCTCAATGCTGGTATCCTTGGTGTTCACAGTTCCGACATATTTGCCTTTTCTAAGAACAGTGCAGCGATCGGATACCGCCATTATTTCGTCCAATTTATGGGAAATGAACAAAATTGATTTTCCTTCTGCTGAGAGATGCCTCATGATATCCATCAGTTCATCGATTTCCTGAGGAGTGAGGACAGCAGTAGGCTCATCAAAGATCAGTATCTCATTCTCTCTGTAGAGCATCTTGAGAATCTCTGTTCTCTGCTGCATTCCTACTGTGATATCCTCGATTCTGGCATCAGGATCAACATGGAGTCCATATTTCTCACTTAGTGCCACGACCTTGTCTCTGGCTTGCTTCTTCTGAAGGAATCCTAGTCTGTTGACTGATTCAACTCCCATGATTATGTTGTCAAGCACTGTGAAGCATTCGACAAGCTTGAAGTGCTGATGAACCATGCCGATTCCCAGCCTGTTGGCATCGTTCGGATCACCGATCTCAACTTCTTCACCGTTTTTCCTGATGAGTCCTTCCTCTGGCTGATAAAGTCCGAAAAGCACACTCATCAAAGTTGATTTTCCTGCACCGTTCTCACCGAGAAGAGCATGAATCTCTCCATTCTTCAGCTGAAGGGAGATGTTGTCATTCGCGACAATACCTGGGAAACGCTTTGTAATGTTCAACATTTCTATAGCATATTCAGATTTCAAAACACCTTCTCCTAAATTTTCATATGACAGTAATTCTATACCAAAGAAAAAGCCGTTGCAACTTAATTCGCAACGGCATTTAGAAGTATCTACTTCAGAAACTGCTATTTGATGTTTCCAAGGTAATTTACATTGACATTGGTGGTGACTGGAGCATTTTCAATATCACTTGAAACCTTGATGGTTCCGGCAAGAATCTTTGCAACGAGATCTTGGCAATCCTTCTTTGTGAAGGAATCTGACCACTGTGTGCCTGCTCCTGTAGGAATTCCAACGAAGTTTGCATCGAGATCAGTGCTGGAAACCAGTCCGAGGTTAGCAACCTTTCCGACCAGAGTATCCCACTTTCCATCTTCGATGATTGTCTTCAAAGTAGCCTTTGTGGAAGCTGCAAGACCCTTGATTGCTGATGTGACAGTCATGCCTGCACCATAGTTTGCATCAATGATAGGAGCCTGGTCCACGTCAACGCCGATGACCTTTCCATTGACCTTGGCTGCTGCTTCTGCAACTGATGTGAAGATTCCACCGCCACAGGCAAATACGCATTCCATGCCCCTGCCGAACCATGTGTCCATATAAGCTGTGATATCAGCATCACCATAGAACTGATTGCCATAGACATAGTTCATGTTGAGTTTCATCCCTGCTTCCTTGGCGGCAAGATCGACACCCTGGACGAATCCGTATCCAAAGCGGACAACCGCTGGAACAGCCATTCCACCGAGATAACCAAGCTTTGTGTAGCCGAGCTTGACTGCTGCATAACCAGCAATGAATCCAGCAAACTCTTCCTGATATACCATTGAGTAGACGTTGCTCATGTCAGCACCAGTGAGATCATACTCAGAAACATCAAGTGCCACGAACTTAACATCAGGATACTGAGGAGCAGCTTCCTTGATGGCGTCGGCAAATGCGAATCCTGGCATGACGATGATGTTGAAACCCACGTCGACAGCCTTTTCCATCATTGCAACACGCTCTGCTGTTGAGTCTCCAGCTGGCTTGTAATAGGCAAATCTGATTCCCTGAGCTTCACAATACTGCTTGCAAGCTTCATAAGTAGTCTGGTTGAATGACTGGTCGGTGATGTCACCATAGTCAGTGACCATTGCGACTGCATAAGACTCTCCCTTGGCTTCCTGAGCACCCTGTGCAAAGGCGGAAAAAGCAACGGCAAGAATCAGAAGTACTGAAAAAATCTTTTTCATTTGATATCCTCCTAAAGATAACACCTGCAAACCGCAGGCAAAATAATGCTAACATTGTTTGTTGATGATTTCAAGCATAAAAACTTTTTATCGACCATTTGAAATCAACTACACAATTCACGATCAAGGTCAGGATGCTCCACCGCTATATGGCTTTCCACTGGCCTGAGGTGCATAATCCTTCCCACTGAATACAATAAGAGCAATCAGTGTTATAGCATATGGAAGCATATTGAACCATTCAGCTGGAATTACCTTCAATGCAGGGAAATTCGTAGCGATGACACTGAAGGCCTGAGCTGCTCCAAACAGGAAGGCTGCTCCGGTGACACCAAGCGGAGTCCAACGTCCGAATGCCACTGCGGCTATGGCGATGAATCCTCTTCCGTTTATCGTATTGGAAGTATATTGGATTGTCTGCGTAAGGACTATGCATCCTCCAGCAAGCCCTGAAAGGATTCCAGAAACACCTACTCCGATATATCTGATTCTACGAACATTTATTCCAACTGACTCGGCGGCGGCAGGATGCTCTCCGCAGGCTCTTAGATGGAGTCCGAATGGAGTCTTGTACAGAACATACCAGGCGACAAGGACAACGACAAGCGCTATATAAGCAGTAGGATACAGCCCCAACTTGTCAACTACCATTCCAACCTTGAATTCCTTGGTTCTATCTGCATGAAACAGAATCTGCGAAGCAAAGATAGTCACACCATCCGCAAGCAGGTTGATTCCTGTACCGGATATGGTCTGATCAGCATTGAAATTGATTGAAGCAACTGCATGTATCAGCGAGAACAGTCCGGATACGAGCATTCCTACAAGCAAGGCAACGGCGATGCTGTAACGTCCGCAACCAGCCGCTTCCATAAGATAATGAGTGCTTGCCGCTGCGCAGGCACCGATACCCATCAGCCCTTCCAAGGCAATGTTCACGACTCCTGATCGCTCACAGATCATTCCTCCGATTGCAGTAATGAGTATCGGAGCCACAATCATCAGGATTGTCGGTATACTGCTGATTATCATGTTCATTTTGCAAGCACCTCCTTCCTTACCTTCTGCTTTTCCCTAAGTTGCTTCACAAGTTCAAGTCCACTTCTCAAAGCGATGAATACAACAATCAGGCCTTGTATGATGAATGTGATTTCCTTTGGAATATCCATGTTCTGCATCAATGACTGAGACTCCTTGAGAATTCCAAAAAGAATTCCAGCTATGAAAGTCCCAAGTGCTGTGTTGTTTCCAACCAAGGCAACGGCGATTCCCATGAATCCGTAGTTATCCTGAGCAGCAAGAATACGGCCACTGGTGAAAGCACCGCCAAGAAGCACGCAAGCACCAGCCAAACCTGAAAAAGCTCCCGATATGGCCATTGCAAGACTTATGTTCTTCACGACGTTTATCCCACTGCAGCGTGCGGCATCCTTGTTAAGCCCCGTGGCACGGAACCCAAAGCCAAGCTTTGTCTTCTCCATGATGAACCAGTACAGCAGACAGGCTCCGATCATTATGATGAAGGAGATATTGAGATTGGAAGTCGGTATGATCATTTTTGACAGGAATGCCTGTGAGGGAAGTGCGGCGGTCTTGTATGTGGTGGCGCCTGGAAGCTGAAGGCTCACAAGGCGAGACCCGTAAAGAGCTACATAGTTAAGCATAATCGTTGCTACGACTTCACTTACCTGAAACTTAGCCTTGAGAATGCCGACTATGCCACCCCAGATTGCACCGCCAATGACAGCAAGTACCAGACACAGCACCCAGAGTCCTGGAAAAGCCGGGACCAGAAGAGCCACCATCTGTGCAATTGTCATTCCGATGACGTACTGACCTTCACCTCCGATATTGAACAGGCCTACCCTGCAGGCAAAAGCCATAGTCAGACCAGTGAGAACATATGGGATCGAGTATGCAAGAGTCTCTCCAACATACCGGAAATTCCATATTCCCTTGTTGTTCGCCTGTCCCACCATGGAAACAAAGATCGCCTTGAACATGTTGAAAGGGTTTTTTCCGACCACTGCGACAAGAATCGTACCGAAAAGGAATCCAAGGAACACCACAGCGACCGAAGTCGCTCCGTTGCTGTTTATGAACCAGTCAATGAAGCTCTTCCTACGCTCAAGCTTTCTTTTCATCTGCTTCCTCCTTCCTTGCCTTGACTCCAGCCATCATCAGTCCGATTTCATTCGCAGAGACTTCACCTGCCTTGAAGGTGCCGACTATTGTCCCCTTGCTGATTGTTGCAATCCTGTCACAAAGATTCATGATTTCATCAAGTTCAAAGCTTATCAGAAGAATTGCCCTTCCCTTGTCTCTTTCCTCCACGATTCTCTTTCTGATATATTCGATTGCACCGACATCAAGTCCTCGTGTAGGCTGGGCGACAAGAAGCACTGCTGGTGAAAGACTGATTTCTCTTGCAACAATCACCTTCTGCTGGTTTCCTCCAGACAGTGAACCGGCAAGAGTTTCAGACCCCTGCCCGCTTCTGATATCGAACTGCTCGATGAGAGCATCGGAATTGCTCTTCATATGAGAAAAGTTCAAAGTTCCCAGTTTCCCGGAATACTTGTTTCCATAGAAGTCCTTCAGAACGCAGTTTTCGGCAATGGTCATTCCTGAAACCAGACCGTATTTCTGTCGATCCTCAGGAATGTAGCCCAACCCATCTTCTATTCTTTCCCTGATGCTCATCTTGTTGATAAGCTTTCCATCAAGAAGTATCTCACCACTTTCAGGCGTGGTCAGTCCGCTGAGTGCCTGAAGAAGTTCCGACTGCCCATTGCCATCAATACCTGCAATTCCAAGAATCTCACCGGACTGGACATAGAACGAGCAGTTCTTCACTTTTTCAGCGCCAAGACTGTCGTTCACGCAAAGATCATTGACCTCAAGCATCTTGCGGCCGAGATTCGCCTTCTGCTTCTCTATCTCGAAGCTGACAGGACGACCGACCATCATTGTTGCCAGGTCTTCTTCGCTTTCATCCTGCACATTGACGGTGCCGATATATTTTCCTCGCCTCAGGACACTGCAGCGGTCTGCAACCTTCTTGATTTCCTTAAGCTTATGAGTAATCAGGATTATCGTCTTTCCTTCCTTCTTCAGACGAAGGATTATCTGCATGAGTTCGTCAATTTCCTGAGGAGTGAGAACAGCAGTAGGCTCATCAAAGATGATTATGTCACTATCGCTGTACAGTGTCTTGAGTATTTCCACCCGTTGCTGCATTCCGACAGTGATATCTTCAATCTTGGCCTTGGGATCAACGGAAAGTCCATAACGGTCCGAAAGACTCTTGACCTTTTTTTCCGCAGATCCTAGTGAAACAATGGAAAAATTCCCCTTCTTTGGATTGATCTTCTGATCATTGACTGTTCTGGCAAACAAGGATCTTCGCGGCTCCTTGCCCAGAACTATGTTTTCCGTGACGGTATAGTTGTGTACCAGCTTGAAATGCTGATGCACCATGCCTATTCCCAGTTCGGTAGCGACATTGGGGTCCTTTATCTGAACTGCCTGTCCATGAATCTTGATGATGCCGCTGTCAGCTGAATACGCACCGAAGAGAACAGACATCAAAGTTGATTTTCCTGCTCCGTTTTCACCAAGCAAAGCGTGAATCTCGTTAGTCTTCACTCTCAAAGTGATATTGTCATTTGCAATTATCCCTGGGAAAGTCTTTGTGATTCCCAGCATCTCAATCGCATAATCATCGGTCACCATATCCCCCTTTTGACAGAATCTTTTTTCTCTTCTGTCATGGAACACAATAAAATAACCCCCTGAAGACCATATCCTCAGAGGGTAGTGAAATCATGATCAATCAGTCATCAAGAGCACTCAGTCCAGCAGGAACTGCACCTGCTGCAAGAGCTTCCTTGTAAGTCTTGTATACAACGATCTTTCCGGAGATAATGTCGGCCTTGGCCTTCTCAGCGGCAGCCTTGGCTGCTGGATTGAGATCAGAATTGGCAGAAGAATATCCAACACCACCATCAGCCATGACCATCTCGATGGCAGCTGCGGTTGCTTCTCTGAATGTTCCAGCCTCGATCTTTCCAAGTGCATCCTTGGTCGAGTTCTCGACAAGCTTCAGCATGGAAGTGAGAACTGATGACTTTGAACCTTCGTAGATTCCACGAGTGTACTGGTCAGAGTCAACACCAATTGACCAAACGTTCTTCCCAGCCATTCTGTATTCCTTGGACTGAGCGATAGTTCCGTTTCCGGTTCCACCAGCTGCAGAGAAAATGCAGTATACACCGTTGTCGAACCAGTTCTTTGCCTGAGCCTTGGCCAATTCCGGCTTGCCCCAGTCGTTGGCATAGTAATCGACGATTGTGGCATCTGGGAATACTGAAAGGACACCCATCACATAACCGACTTCGAACTTTGTGATTGTAGCTCCAGGAACTCCACCGATGAATCCGAACTTAGGATTCTTGATACCATCAGCCTTGGCCTGTTCGGCAGCAATGACACCGACAAGGTAAGATCCCTGTTCCTCACCATAGATGTAGTTGAGTACGTTAGGCTGGATTATCCAGTTAACGTCAACTATCATGAAATTCTGATCAGGATAAAGTGGTGCTACCTCACCAAGGGCATCTGCCCATGTGAAGCCGGTGACGATGATGAGATCGTATCCCTCATCAGCAGCATTCTTCAAGTTAGGAATATACATATCAGCAGATGCTGCAGTCACTACATCATAAAGAGTTCCTCTTGACGGAGTATTGTCGATTGACTCACCATAGAACTCAACGATTCCACGCCATGCAGCTGCATTGAATGAATCATCATCAATTCCAGTGGCATCAGTCAGAAGACGGACAGTCGGCTTGCTAGAAGCGACAGCTTCCTTTCCACCCTGAGCGAAGGCGGAGAAGACAACAGAAATAATCAAAAGAAGTGCAAAAAGTTTTTTCATGAAAACCTCCAAAGAAATTCAGGACTGAACATCAGCCCTGATTATATTTTATAGCATTATTTGTTCAAAAGCAACATCGAAAACACGAGAGTGAAGAGGGCAACTGTCTCTATGACACCAACAATGATGAAATAGTTCGCTGTTCCCTTTCCAGTCTCTGCAAGTGCATCACATGCAGAGGCGGCTGCCTTTCCCTGCATCCAAGCCGATAGTCCGATAGCAAGACCACCGAATACTCCGGTGAAAAGTCCAAGAAGCGGATCAATCGTCTCAAGCTTGTTTCCGATGAAGTTCATCAGAAGAAATCCATAGATGGTCTGTGTGAGCGGAGCTCCACCGAAAGCCACCATGATGAACGGAGCAGGCTTGCCGTTTGCGTAGCACTTCTTCCATCCGCCGACAGCTGCCTGTCCAGCGGCACCTGTTCCAAGACCTGACCCCAGAGCCGAAAGGCAAAGGGCACAAGCCATTCCAATATAAACCATGTTCATTCCACACTCCTTGAATCAGTTTGATTCAGTTGATTTGCAAAAAGGTTCGTACGCTATCCCTGTCCAAGTCATTCCTAGCTGTCCAGAGAACTCCAGTAGATTCAATCTGACTCCATGAACGACAACGCTCAGAAGTCCCATAACGATATTAAGGGAATGCCCGATCACGAGGATCAGCACACCGGCAGGAAGAGCAAGTCCGTTGAGCATCGACGATGCCATCGAATTGAAGCTCTTCGCTATCTCCACCGACGCCATTCCAACGGCGAACAGACGGATGTAGCTCATGATATTTCCAAAAGCACTGATAGTGTTGAGGAAAGTTGTGAAGAGGCCACCAGCGCCAGAGGCAAGTCCTATTGCGAACTTGACACCGGGACCCTGGCATCCAAAAACCAGAACAAGAAGGAAACCTAATCCTACTCCGGCAAAGACGGCCATCGCATTGACAGCCTTGTTCAGAACCAGAAGAAGAACGAGGAAATACAGCGAGTCAATCATGATGAGCCAGCCCACATCGGCCATGGCGGAAAGGTCCTTGGCACCAATCTTTCTGGACACGTTCATCACGCACGCCAGGCTGAGCTGAATCGTTCCGACAATGAAGCAGAACTGCATCACAGTATCCTGAACAGTCTTGTCAGGGACACCGAAGATTGATGGGAAATTGGCAAATTCCTTGATGACGAACATCTGAAGGAACTTGGAATCAGCCAGAATGACATCACTGCCAAACCATGTTCCGGTCACAGCCCCCCATACGGTTGTGGCTATTCCAAGCACATAGACAAGCAGAACCAGATTGTCAGTCTTCCTCTTTTTCCAATGAAGGAACGCCGCAACTGCGATAAATAGCAGACCATAGGCGGCATCTCCAATGATCATTGCAAAGAAAAGTGCAAAGAACATCAAAAACCAAAGGCTGATGTCATATTCGTAGTATCCCGGGATTGTCCCAAGCATATCGAAAAGAGGCTTCATCAGACCAGTCACCTTGTTGTAGACAAGCTTGGTCGGAGGGTTGTCTTCTTCCTTCACATCTTCAAGCAAATAGGCAAAACGGTTATCGGAAACATATTTTCTGAAGGCTTCAAGTCCCGTTTGAGGAACAAACCCCACTATCCAGCAAAGGTTGTCTCCATCCACAGTGGAATTCTGCGCCATTTCGAACTTGATGCTCTCAGACACCATTGAAATCTGTCTGTCATATTCATCGCAGAGATTGACTGATTGTTCAAGCTTCTGCACAAGCAATGCCAATTCAGCTTCATCTTCCTCGATGTTCTTCCTCATCAAGGAAGGGCAGTTATCATCAATGACGAATTCGGCTGCTCCGAATGAATCGGGGAGCTTGTTTCCTACAGATGCGATTGCACATTGTCCACTGACCGGTGAAAGACGGATATATCCGAGATTTTCAGGAATCCTTGCAATATCCTTCTTCGAAATTGTATAGAAAAAAAGCTTCAAGCCACAGCTGAAAAGATAACGATAGTCTTCACTGCTGTAATCGCCCCATGCACTGAGCTCTGAAAGCTTGATTCTTTTTCGTCCAAGACTTTCTCCCAGAAGCTTGATCCTGTCCAAGGCATCAGTCAACACCAGATCAGTGGATTTGAATTCCTCAGGAGAAAGACTTATCTGCCTTGCAGAATGCTTTTTGTCAACATGCTCATCCAAAGCCATTCTGACTCTTTTAAGAGATGTCAGACGGGAACGCAGCGAATCCAATCCAGGACTCGATACTGCAGAAGCCTTTTCCGACTTGATATGCATCAGTCCCAGATCACGAAGTGCAGATATCATCTGATTCTTGTCTGTCCGTTTCGAGACTACATACGCTTTATACATTTTCTCTATCATAGCGGCTGGACCTTCAAAAGCTTGTTCTTTGCAATCTTACCTCTGACAACAGCAGAAGTCTGCTGATCCCCAAGGTAAATTCCAATCTTGCGAATATTCTCCTTAGCTTCAGGAATCTTGACCTTCTCAAAGAGGTTGACTCTCTGACTTGTCGTAAGCAGTTCCTTCTCAAGCAGATAGACTTGCCTGCTGAGAGTGGAGTTCCTTGCATCAAGCTCGGCAATTTCCTTCAATGCAGTGATTCCAATATCAACCCACAGAGGATAAGCGCCGAAATCGTATGCAATGGGCTTGAACTTGATTTCTTCAAATACAGGAATCGTGACACCAGCGATATTGCCCACCCCTTTCTTGACAGAATCAATCTGTACCAGATCTTCCATTCTGTGTCTCTCAGGAAAAGTCACATTCTCATTGAACACAGCAACCCACCGTTCAAGCGACTTGACAAGTTCTTCCTTCTGTTTCTTCACTTTATCAGCCTCAGCCTCAATCTGGCGTATGACCATCTGAAGCTGCTGCTTCTTAAGCAACAGAGTAGGAAGATACCTCTCGTACTGCTTGAGGGCATCCTTCTGCTTCTTCTGCTCATTCTTGGTAAGCTTTACCGCCATTACCGGACCTCCGGCTTCTTGTTCGGCCAGCGCTCCATTATCAGAGAGGATTTCAACCCTGTCTCATTAGGCTCGAAACAATCTGCGAGAATTTTCCATCCAAGATCCAATGCATCCTCGAGTGAAATATTCACCGTGAGAGCCATCAGCTTCTCTTCAAAGAGTCTTCCATACTTCAAAAGCTTCTTGTCCCATTCAGTCATCATGAATCCCATTGATTTCTTCTCAAAGGAGTCCTTGTATGCTGCATAAAGCTTGATCATGCCGTCCATAAGCGCACGATGGTCATCTCGGGTGTCCTTGTTGACATTCTGCTTCAATCTTGAAAGTGAGCCGAAAGGTTCGATTCTTCCATTCTTCAGATAATACTGACCTTCGGTGATATAGCCTGTGTTGTCAGGAACCGGGTGAGTGACATCATCACCTGGCATTGTCGTGACTCCCAGGATGGTCAGAGAACCTGCACCCTCGAAGTCAACAGCCTTCTCATACCTTGAAGCGAGCTGGCTGTACAGATCTCCTGGGTAGCCTCGGTTGGAAGGCACCTGATCCATGGTGATGGCCATTTCCTTCATCGAGTCGGCAAAGTTGGTCATATCGGTCAGAAGCACAAGCACTTTCTTCCCATCTATTGCAAAGCGTTCCGCCACGGCAAGCGCCATGTCAGGAACCAGAGTGCATTCTACAGTCGGATCACTTGCAGTATGGATGAACATTATCGTTCTTCCCATTGCACCGCTGTTCTCCAAGGTATCCCTGAAGAACAGATAGTCATCATACTTGAGTCCCATTCCGCCGAGGACAATCAGATCGACCTCAGCCTGCATGGCGATCCTGGCAAGAAGCTGATTGTAGGGTTCTCCGGAAACAGAGAAGATCGGAAGTTTTTGTGACTCTACGAGAGTATTGAATACGTCGATCATCGGAATTCCAGTCCGGATCATGTTCCTTGGAATGATTCTTTTTGCCGGATTGACCGATGGGCCTCCGATCTCAATCATGTTCTCATCAAGTTCAGGTCCACCGTCCATCGGCCTTCCGCTTCCGGTGAATACGCGTCCAAGAAGGTTTTCCGAATAGGAAACCTTCATTGGAACTCCAAGAAATCTCACTTGATCAGTGGTTGAGATTCCCTTTGCTCCGGCAAACACCTGCAATGACACAAGGTTGCCGTCAAGCTTGATCACGTTGGCATAGCTGCTTCCGACCATGGCAAGGTCCTGGTAGCGGACACCTTCTGCCCTTACCGTTATAACATCACCAATGATTGATTCAATCTTTGTATATACTTTCTGCATTAGCGGGCCTCCTGTCTGACCTTGCTGACCAGAAGCTGTTCAATGGCATCTTCGGTCTCGGCAAATCTCGGGTCGTCTGTCACCACTCCGTTCCAGTCAAGGAACTTCTGCCTCATCTCATTGAAGAATTTTCTCGCACCCTTCTTGTCCTCCAGCACAAAGTCACTTGTAAGAACCTTGTACATGAGGTCGAATACATGTCTCTGCCTGTCTGGAAGAACTGCAGAGTCGACAGGGTCGAATGAGTTCTGCTGAAGGAACGCAGAGTCAAGAAGCTCGCTCTTCTGATAGATGACATAATCGTCCACAGAAGTGCCTTCTTCACCTACAACCTTCATCATCTGATTGATCTCATTTCCTCTGAAGAGAATAGCTCTGGCCTTCTCAACTCTTTCAGAATCGATTATTCCCGGATACTTTGACCATGAATCAAGCGGATGAATTGCAGGATACTTTCTGGCATCACTTCTTTCTCTTGACAACCCATGGAAAGCACCAACGACCTTCAGTGTGGCCTGAGTCACCGGTTCCTCGAAGTTACCACCAGCAGGGCTGACAGTACCGCCTATAGTGACCGAAGCGACTGAGCCATCATTGAGTCTGACTTTTCCAGCTCTTTCATAGAATGCGGCAATGACGCTCTCAAGATAAGCAGGGAAAGCCTCTTCTCCAGGAATCTCCTCAAGTCTTCCGCTCATCTCTCTCATAGCCTGAGCCCAACGGCTGGTGGAGTCGGCCAGAAGAAGGACGTTCAGTCCCATCTGCCTGTAGTACTCGCCCATGGTGACTGCCGTGTATACCGAAGATTCACGTGCCGCTACCGGCATCGATGAAGTGTTGCAGATGATGATGGTTCTTTCCATCAATGTCTTTCCAGTCTTCGGGTCGATGAGTTCAGGGAACTCCTTCAAGGTCTCGACAACTTCTCCAGCTCTTTCTCCGCATGCCGCTATGATGACTATGTCAACATCGGCATTTCTTGAGGTCATGTGCTGGAGAACAGTCTTTCCTGCTCCAAAAGGCCCCGGAATGCAATATGTCCCACCCTTTGCAATAGGGAGGAATGTATCAATGATCCTGACCTTGGTGATCAGCGTCTCGTCAGGTCTCAGCCTCTCCTTGTAGAGCTTGATCGGCTTCTTGACTGGCCAGGAGAAGACCATTGTGCACTTCTCCTCCCTTCCCTTTGGATCACTGAGAACAGCGATTTCGGCTCTGACATTGTAAACACCCTTCGTCACGATTTTCTTCACAGTCCATGGAACTGCATCGAATCCGAACGGGACCATTATCCTGTGAGTGAAGACACCTTCCTCTACAGTACCCAATGTGTCGCCTGGACGGACTTTATCGCCGACTGCTACAACTGGAGTGAACTCCCAGTCCCTGTTTGGAATCGGATCAAGATAAATACCACGCTGGAGGAAGAATCCGCATTTCTCAGCAAGATCTGGAAGCGGATTCTGAAGTCCATCATAAATCTGAGTGAGAAGTCCCGGCCCGAGTTCAACGCTGAGCATTTCTCCGGCAAACTCGACCCTATCTCCTACCGCGACACCGTTGGTCATCTCAAAGACCTGCATGTCTGCAAGATTGCCTCTGATCTTGATTACTTCACCTTTAAGATGAGTATCGCCGACTACGATATAGCCGACCTCGTTCTTTGCAATCGATCCCTGGAACTCCACTGTGACCATGTTTCCATTGACACCGACCACATGACCTTCATTATTCTTCATAGTCTACTCCAACTTATTCTTCGTATCAAAAATTATGCTCTGCATATTGCAAAACAGCCTTTTGTATTCGGCCTTTCCTTCCAAAACAGAGAATTCATCCTTACGCAAAAGCAGCAGCAACTTGACCGCATACCCGAACAAGGCAGTCTGGTCAAACTGAGCAAGCCCAATCATATTGTCCGCATTCTGAAATAGAAACCTGAGCATGAAAAGCTCCGCTTCAAGCGGTTCCCTCGTACCTGTCTCTCCGTATGACATGGCAATGGCATGGGAAACACAATTGCTGATGGCGAAATCCTCATCCATCACAGATTCCACTGAAACAGAATGCTTTCTGCACCTTTGTGAGGTCAGGGTGTTGATGAACTTTCCGTAGAATTCCTTCCACTTTCTTGTGAATGTGCAGGCATCGTTTCCAGCAAGCGTCAGTGAACAGAGGTCATCGTAATCCGAATCAGTGATGTTTCCCTTGCAATGCTCAAGAAATGACTCCATTGTAAACGGAGCTCTTTCATCAAACGAAAGCGAAGGAAGGCTTGACATCATGTAGTAATAAAGAGACAAGACAGCCCCCTATACGTTCAGATTGCCGATGAACGGCTTCAGCACGGCGGCGATCTCCTCATCTGAGAAATCATAGAAACCAGAACCATCCTTGCATGAAAGACGAGTTCCATCAAAACCTGGAAGCGAAGTAAGCTTAAGGCCCTTTTCTATCTGCTTGGCAAGTGCATTCTTGAGTTCGGCATCAATCTGCTTGGAGACCAGCTCGTATTTTGCTGGGTCATCACCTTGAAGAGCTGCAATAACGATGGAGCCCATCGTCTTGGAATCAAGAGTAGAGCCGACTTCCTGGGCAAGAAGACTGCAAAGAATATCTGATATTTCCTTCTTCAGTGAAATAACCACATCACGGCAAGCCTGTTTCGTTGCGGCAATCGAGCTTTCCCTCTCCAGCTCAAGTTCCCTGTGAGCGGCATCAATAAGCTTCGTTGCTTCCATCCTGGCATCTTCTACAATTCTGACTGACTGTTGCTCAGCTGCACTGATGATCGCGGCCTTCTGCTTCTCGGCCTCCTCTATTCCATCATGCTTGATGGAGGAAACCAAATCCTGAATCTGCAATTCCATCGTTTACCACCTTGAAATATAATATATTGGGCTTATCTTAAAATTTCAAGTTGAAAATGGCAAATATCACTTGTTTGTATTTCTGTTGAAAAATTCACAAAGAAAACAATGAAAAATTCCCATTTCCCAGCCATCCTTGATAACTTCATTGAGATTGAGATACAATAAGCACATGACACAATACATAGGAATCATTGAAATTCGCAATCTGCTCTCAGACAGAAGGCTCTACATCAGTTCGGATGACACCTTTTCCGACTGTGCCAAGATCCGCTTTCAACTGGATCTAGGCACATATCCGCTGAAATCTCTTCAGGATGATTACAACGAGACAGGTCTGGAGCTTTTTATCATCCACAAGGTTGAAACTCTTGGAGCACCAGCGGAAAAGCAGCTTGCCATCGCAAGATGGAACTCATCATGCCCTCAGGGAAGCCTCTATTGCTGACGTCCTGACAGACTGAACCGGCGGCATTTTACTGTTTTTCGGAGCTGGAACAGGTGTCGATTCCCTCAAAATGCCTTCGTCCGAAGAAGAGGAATGCAAAACCAATGGCAAACAGTATTACAATCGAGAGAATCGCATATGAACCTCTTCCGGTGAGACCTCTCACAAGAGAATATAGCGCAGGACCAAGCACAGCGGCGAACTTTCCGAATATATCGAAGAATCCGAAATACTCCCCTGAACCTTCGGGTGGGACGAGCTTTCCGAAGAACGAACGTGAAATGGCCTGAATGCCGCCCTGCACTGTTCCTACGAGAGTTGCAAGGACAAAGAACAGCACAGAAGCCTGACTCAACGTAAGAAATTCATTCTCCAAACCCAGCCCCATGATGAATCCGGTTATGCAGATGAGGAAGTAGATCACGATTGAAGTAATGAGAAGCTTGATCGAGCCGTGCTTCTGGGCAAGCTTTCCAAACAGGATTGCACAAGGGAATGCGACTATCTGAGTAATCAGAAGAGCAAGTATCATCTTTGTCGTATCCAGACCAATCGTCGCACCGTAAGCGGTGGACATGCTGATTACTGTGTTCACGCCATCGATATAGAAGAAATATGCAATGATGAATAGAAACATCGCCTTGTTGGTGACTATCTTGCGTGCAGTTATTCCAATTCGGATGAATGCATCCTTCACTATTTCCTTTTCAGGCTTCTCGATTCCATATATCTGCTTGACGTTCTTCAAAAATGGAATTGAAAACAAGCCCCACCATACGACGGTTATGAGAAGAGAAATCTTCACTGCCAGAACCCCGTCCACACCAAAGTTCTCGCCGAACATGATCAATGCAATGCAGACAAGAAACGGAATTGTCGAGCCACCTATGTATCCAAGTGCATAAGCCCAGCTGGATACAGTGTCCATTCTTTCCGGTTTTGTGATATCGGTGAGGAAGCTGTCGTTGAGAAGGCATGAACCTTGGAATCCAATATGAGACAGCACGTACCCGACAAGCATCATCTTCCAGTTATCGGTGATGGCGTTCATCAGGGTGAAAACCAGTCCGATGACGAGAAATCCGGAAAAAAGCTTCTTCTTGCAACCCTTCACATCGGCGAAGGCTCCGATGACCGGAGCAAGGACCGCCAATGTGAATGTGGCGATCGAAGTTCCAATGCCCCACCAGAAATCACCTTCTACATTGACACCACCGCAGACTGTGGCAAAGTAAGTCGGAAATATTGCTGCAAGCATGACGGTTGCATATACGGAATTTGCAACATCATACATGATCCAGCTTTTTTCACTCTTCGTCATCTTCATATGATACCCCTTTTATACTGCAAGCCCAGAACCTGAGCGGCGAGCCTTGTGACATCTATAACGTCTTCACATATGCTGTCTTCCTTCCAGGAAGTCAGAATGAATGTCCCATAATGATTTCTATCCAGGCTGTACCCATGCTCAGCCTTTTCAACAATGGCTTTGTCAAACACATAACCTTCCCTTGCGCAAAGCCCGAAAGCCGCACCTGCTGCTAAGAAACCGGAGGAAGCCATCTCATTTTCTGTGACAAGCCGCTGAACTCCTTCCAGACCAAGGCAGAAGCTCTTCAGATCGCAGAGCCTGCGTTCACTGATCAGCCGAGGGAAGCAGAAGCAGGTCCCCCCACAGTAGTAGAAGAAAAATCGCATATGTCCATGGTTGGCAAAATCATTCATCGTGCTTTTGTCAGGATCGCAGAAACTGCTGTAGTTCAACTGACAGTGATCTGAGAACACTATTACTTTTGTATCAGGCTCGACCACTTTCAATATTCGGCCAAGATTTCTGTCCAATGTCAGAAGAGCTTCCTTGCTTTGCTCAGAGTACTTGCCGAATCTATGACAGGCATCGTCATATGCGGTGAGATGAAGCATAATGAGACCAGGCTGCTGCTTGACCTTTCTTGCAAGGAGGTCCTCAAGCACCGAAGTGGCGAAATCATCCTTTTCAGGTTGCCGGGAGGGATCCTTTAGTGACAGCTTGCTTTTGAACCTGAGGAAGGAACCGAAGTTGAAGGCGATCTGCCCTGC
>JAAYFO010000052.1 GCA_012728215.1 Spirochaetales bacterium
ACATTGGCACTTGCTTCATTTGGTTCGAAGTATGAGCAGAAAAGGATCCTGCATCCTAAAGCTGCAAAGCAGAAGTCTACAACCGCATTGCAGGCTTCAGTCATGTAGCCCTTGCCCCATTCATCCTTGCCCAGTACAAAGCCAATCTCCTTCATCTGACCTGGAAACTCGTTGTCCCTGACAGGCATCGCTTCTATCGAACCAAGGAAACGATCCTCACCCTTGAGAGTTATTGCAAAATAGTGCGGATGCACAGTGAACATCTGCAGCAGACCCCGGCTTTCTTCAATCGACTTGTGTGGATTCCATCCTGCCCTCGGACCCACATCCGGATTGCTGGCAAAAAAGAAGAAGTCATTCAGATCGGATGCCACGACATTTCTCAGAACAAGACGCTCTGTCTCAATCCTGTTGGTCCTGCTGTCATAGGTCATGTGCCTTGTCTTCACCAAAGACTGCTGGTCATCACCGTCAATCAAAAGCCCCATCCTCACTCCGTTGATGAACCGGCCATCAATGCAGAACATCCTCAAGTCATGGCCTTCGACTGAGAATCCCATCTTTTTGTAGAGCTCCACAGCCTTGACATTGTCTTCTCTGCAAAGCAGATTGATCTTGCGTATTCCATGTCCCTTGGCCCAATCCAGCATCAGGTGCATAAGGGTTGTCCCGATTCCATGCCCCCAGAAATCCTTGAGAACAGACAGTCCGAACTCACCGCAATGGGCGATTCTTGGCTTTTTCCCATTTGATGAGAAATCGAGCAGTCCGACTATCCGCTCATCGGAGAAAGCGGCAACCAGGTATGAATGAGAATCATTGAGCTTCATCTCAAGCCACTTTTTCTCATCCTCAAGCGAAATCTGAATACTTGAATCAAAAGTGAGATTATCGGACTCAGAGCCAATCTTCTTCATGTACTCAATCAGGCCCGGTGCATCTTCCAAGGTCAGACCCTTGATAATTATCTTGCTGTTCATGAAACCAGTATATTGTTTATAAAGCAAACTTCAAGTTATTCAATCAGAAACTGACAACTTTTAATCAGCAATATGCATAATAGTGCATAAAAATTCACAATTATTCAGAGAGCTCTTTACATTCAGCATGGAATGTGCTTAAATCCAAAACAACAGCAAGGAGTATCGACAATGGACAGCAAGACATTTGACAAGCTGATTTCTCTTGGTTTCGATGAAAAGGACACAATGCCCCGTTTTGTCGATGACAAGGAATTCTATCTGTCGTGCCTTTCTTCCTTCATTGAAGAGACCGATCTTTCTTTTCTCAAGCAGGCATTCGAACATTCTGATACCGAGAATGCATTCCAGCATCTTCACGCCCTCAAGGGCGTTGTTGGTAATCTCGGGTTAGGAAGAATGTATGAAGATGTCTGTGTTTCGTTGGAGAAACTCAGAAAGGGCAATGTTGCCGGATGGAAAAAGGACTTCGCGAAGATTGAAGCTGATTTCCAGAAGATCAAAGCCCTCAGCTAGCCATTTCAGGCACTGAACATCCTGTTCAAGACAATCATCATACAGTCTCACTTTTTGGCAAGGCAGATGTAGAACCATATTGTTCTTCTCACATATTGAAACGCTGAACATAATCAGGAACTTGATAGAGATATGTTCCACCGCTCAGCAAAAGGGTATAAATCATGAAAAAACTTATTACAATCATCACAATCGCAATGATCGTCATCTTTGGTGCGGCAGCCAATGGAGCTTCAGAAACGACAGATACATCGCTTGCCGACGTTCAGGCAAAGGGAAAATTCATTCTTGGCCTTGACGACTCCTTCCCGCCAATGGGATATCGTGATGAAAACAATGAGATCGTGGGATTTGACATCGATACCGCCCGCGAAGTCTGCAGACGGCTCAACGTCGAGCTTGTTTGCCAGCCGATTGACTGGAATGCCAAGGAGCAGGAGCTTGCCACCAAGCAGATTGACTGCATCTGGAACGGATTCACCATCACTGAAAAAAGGCTTGAAGCCATGGAATTCACAGCTCCATACGTGAATAACAAGCAGGTTATTGTCGTAAGGTCTTCCAGCAGCTTTCAGTCCCCTTCAGACTTTGGCAAGAAGGTGATCGGAACCCAGGCAGGTTCATCCGGTGCACAGGCAATCGAGGATTCTGCAGATTTCAAGGCATCACTTAAGCAAGTAGTCGAGTTCAAGGACTTCCTCACAGCTCTGATGGATCTGGAAAAAGGCGGAGTCGACGGCGTGGTCATGGATCTGATTGTGGCTAACTACAGCATTCAGGAATCAGGGAAGGACTTCAGGATTCTCGACGAAGGTCTTTGCAACGAGGAATATGGAATTGGATTTCGCAAGGGAGCGAAGTCACTCCGTGATGCAGTCCAAAAGCAGCTTGAAGCTATGGCAAAGGACGGGACACTTGCAGCAATTGCAGTAAAGTGGTTCGGTGCGGACATCACAACCATCGGCAAGTAGATACGGAGAGAATACCAAATGATTCAATTTCTTCTGCAGCTTCTTCAGGCAACCGTCACATCAGCTGAAATCTTCTTCCTCACCCTGATCTTTTCCGTACCTCTGGGAATTCTGGTGATGAAGGCCAAGATGTCAAAGTGCAAGGTACTGTCCGCAGTGACCAACTTCTACATCATGGTGATGCGAGGGACCCCGTTGATCCTGCAGTTGATTTTTGTATATTTCGCACCATTCTATCTGTTCTCAGTATCGATGGGACGTTTCACTGCTGTGATTGTGGCATTCGTCATAAACTATGCCGCTTACTTTGCAGAAGTCTATCGCAGCGGAATGCAGAGCATCCCGGTCGGCCAGCATGAAGCCTGTGCCGTTCTGGGACTCTCCCGCTGGGATTCCTTCTTCTACATCATTCTTCCACAAGTGTTCAAGAAGGTTCTCCCGGCGATGGGGAACGAGGTGATCACTCTGGTGAAGGACACTGCACTTGCACAGACAATCGGTGTCGCCGAGCTGTTCCGTGCGGCACAGAACGCAAGCTCACGGAGCTTCTCAACCATACCGATATTCATAGCTGGCATATTCTACTTCATCATGAATGCGACAGTATCAAAGGCATTCGACTCAATGGAACGGAGACTATCCTACTACTCCTGCTGACAACATCACTTCTTGGGCAGTCCATCCCTGAACTGAGAAGGAGTGCGCCCGGTGTATTTCTTGAACATCTTGGAAAAGTAGCCAGGATTGGGAAAACCGCATTCCAAAGATATGTCGCTGACATTCAACCTCGGGTTTCTCAATGACGAAATGGCATTGTTGATTCTTTTTGCGTTGAGATACTGGAGAAAATTGATGCCCGTCACTTCCTTGAACAATCTGCTCAGATGGCTTTCCGACAGGTTCACAGCCTCAGCGGCCTCCGCCAGGCCTACCGGCTTGGAAAAGTTCCTCATGATGAAATCAATAGTTGCATCAACCTGAAGATTTCCGACCTTGGCTGGAAGCTGGATTGTCATTTCACCAATTTCGGCATCCATCTCCATGCCCTTGCGGATAGTCTCAATCTCCTTGTTCTCATCATCCAGCTTGCTGACGACTGCCTTCAATGTAGTTTCAAATTCATCATCATCGACCGGCTTCTGCAGATAGTCCATCACCCCGAGCCTTATTGCCCGCTTCATATATTGATAATCGGTATGCCCGCTGAGAATCACAGCAGAATTGACATCGCAGTGCTCAAGCATCTTCAGACCATCCTGACCCGGCAGTCTGATATCAGTGATGACAATATCGGGCTGCAGCTCCAGAATCATCTTTTCTCCATCAATTCCATTGTCCGCAGTGCCGATCAGGCTTAGACCAAGTCCAGTCCAATCAGTTGTCCTGACGATTTCCTCACGAGTCAGATATTCATCTTCCACAAATACAACAGTAAAAAGGCGTTTTTCCACTCCTGCATTATACATTAATTCCTAAGAACATCAAAGTGGAATCGTCTTGATCAGGATTTTCAGTCGATGGGAAGCAGCAGTGACGTGGTGGTGCCTTCATTCAATGCAGAATCGATGACAAGCTCGGCAATTCCATGGTAATAGATATCCAGTCTCCGATGAATGTTGTATATCCCATTATGGGCGGAGTCCTTCAATGAATCAAAATCCTTCATGTTAACTGGATCAAAGCCGACACCATTGTCGGTGACTGTTATCAAGACATTCGAACCCTTTCTCTTGACCGAGATTGCAATCTCCCAAGTCCCAATCTTCGGTTCAAGTCCATGGACTATGGCATTTTCCACCAAAGGCTGGATGATAAGCTTTGGAGTCTTCACATCCAGCACATCTTCGTCAATGTCCATGCTGACATGAAGCCTGTCGGAGAAACGGATCTGCTGAATCGTAAGATAGCTCCGCACCAGATCGATGCTTGATGACAGAGGAACAATATTCTCAGTATTATCTATTGACGATCTAAGAAGCTTTCCAAGCTGCACTGATATGGTTAGAATCTCCTGTTCTCCATGAAGCTTGGCAATTGATTTGATCGCATTGAGAGTATTGTAGAGAAAATGAGGATTCATCTGTGCTTCCAGCGCCTTGCGTTCCGCCTGGCGGATCTTCTCCTCTTCCTCTCGGTTCAGTTCCATCAACGATGCAATCTGCCGGATCATCAGATCAAACGACTTGTCCAGTTCGTTTATCTCAGTGATCTTCGAGCCACAAGACCTGACATTCAGCTGACCCCCACGTGCCTGGGCCATGGTGGTGGAAAGCTGCTTGACCGGCTTGGACAATCCACGTGAAAAGAACAGTGCGGCAAGTGAAGCAAGCACAATGCCCAGAAGCAGAACAAAAAGCAGCATGTACAGAGAACGAGACAGTCCTGACAGATAAGGTGACAGATCCACTACTCCTGCAAGCGAAAAGCGTGTTCCAGGGATCAGCCTAAGCACCACCACAAGACCATTTTCAGCCAGATACGGTTCTCCGATCCTTCCCATGTCAATTCCCTCGAAGTTCGAGAGACTGCCATACCTGTCAGAGGCAAGAAGACTCGTAGCATAGAAGTTGTCCCTGTCTATCAGAACCAGTTCCGAGAACTGATGACCTTCACGGACTTTAGCAAATGCATCCAGAAAAACATCAACAACTGCATATCCAAGGTCATTTTTTGATCTGGAAATGATTTTTCTCATAATATTCAGCACAGCAGCCTTGTCATCTGGTCCTTGATAACGCCATTTCAAGGTCATCAGGGATGATGAGCCTTCAAGAGTGCTGAGATCGGAGAAAGGAGAACGGGCATGGGTGTTGTATCGCAAATCATATTGAGAAGGAAACACATGGGTGGAGAATCTGGCCTTGCCATTGAGACTTATCACACTGGCAGTGGCACGGTTAGTGTCTCCGGACATTATCGAGAACATTTCCTTGTAGCAGATTCCCTTGATGTCCGAATCATTAGGATTTCTGATTCCATCAGCCACAGCCTCGCTGGAGGCAAGAAGAAAAGCCTTGTGTCCATACGTATCGAGAATCGCTGACAGATCTTCCACACAGTTGTCAATGAACACAGCGGAATCATCCATCACATTCATCGTCACATCACGCCTTGCCAATGCCGAATAATACACAGTGATGAGAATGACCGGTATGAGCATGACTACAAGGAAGTAGAAAAAAAGACGTGAAAAAAGCGACCT
>JAAYFO010000053.1 GCA_012728215.1 Spirochaetales bacterium
ACCAGAAGATAGCAGACATTCTCACAGCTGAAGGAATCCAGATTGCAAGGCGCACAGTGGCAAAGTATCGCTCTGAGCTGAATATTGATTCATCCTACGACCGTTGATTTGTCGTTCTGGATCCGATTTAACTGACACTGTCCATATGTAGAACAATGTGTTCATGGCTTTTTGATTTGACTTTTGGCCTATGGGAGTTTATTCTGAGAATATACTTAGAAACAAGGAGTATTGCAGATGAATCTAACAGTCAAAGGTATCCGGTACACGCCAAGCGATGAGACAAGAGAGTTTTTGGACAAGAAGCTTCAGAAGCTTTCATTTGCTGAGGATTTCGTCCACGACCTGGACATTTCCATCACCAGGGAAACTCTGGGGCAAGGATTTCATCTGGACGCGAAGCTTCATTTCAACTGGGGTACCATCAAGATGGTAGCTCAGGATTGCTATGAGCTTTACGAGGGCATAGAGTTTCTTGCTGACAAGATTGAAGCCTGTGCGAGAAAGGAGAAAGGCAAAGTAATAGATTCTCATTGATAGTCAGAAATAAGTTGAATAAGTCATGTAAATCAGGGGCATCTCTTGCTGGGGTGCCCCTTTTGCTTACCGAAAATCAGTTGATCGATGTAATGCTGACAGTGATGGTGTCACGGTATGAGCCATTTGTCGCACCATAGGTCTGATCAAACTCATAGGCAATGAGATTACTGCTATTCGAGCTTGAGTATCCTGCCCCACCTGCTAGATTATTCCAAAGCACAGTCTCTCCACTGACGACTGGAACATCTCTGAACTTCAGCTTATATGAAATGTACTGTGTTGGAATCTCAATTCCATCAGCAGTGGTCTTGACCAGACGGAACTGGTCAGAGCCGGAAACGGAATGAGCACCAAAGATGGAATAATTAATTGCGTTGTCTGTTGAACCGACAATTATTCCTGGACCATAAAGAAGAGCCGAAAGTTTACCCAATGTCAACGGGACGGTAGGAACCCCATACACTTTTGTCTGGTTAGTCTCAAAGATAAGCCAGCAATTCTTCTCTGAAGAACTCGATTGTCCAAGCGAAAATGCCTTGTTGTAGTTTTCAGAAGGGAAGAAAGCAAGGTCACCCCCAAGATTATCAGTAGGTAGTGCACTTCCGGCATATGAGGAAGGATTGTAGTTATGACTTATTGCAAGTGATGATATGCTGGAAAAGGTCGAAGCAGATTGATCAAGGAGCAGACTATGACCTACATACTCAGAAGGCACTTCCCCGATTATCGTCAGCCAGAACTCCAGAGTGAAAGTCTCCAACCAGTCAGTGCTGGATACATCACCAGGCGAATAGATTGCTTTATTCATACTGGGCACTGCTCTGTAGCTGGCAGGAAGCAGGTGAATGAAGTTGTCATGGCTGCTGTCTGCTTCAACATTTCCATAGACAGTCACGACAGAGCTGTCAAGCGAGTCACCACTTGCAACACTGACAAGTCTAGTCTGAAGTTTAGCTGGAAACTGTATTGAATGATTGTCCTGAAGATACAGCACGGCATGGTTGTTCTCTCCATTGGCATCCCTGAAATACAAAGCCTTCACATAAGCGGAATCATCATTGCTTGCATTGCTCTGATTGCCATCGTCATCAATGCTCCGATTCACAAAGACCCTTAGGACACCGATTCTTGCCGCCCAATTTCCAGATCCACTTTCAAGATTCAAAGAAGCAGAGTCAACTTCAACGAACTCCGGATTGGAATCCGCTGTATACACTGCCTTGTAGCTTCTTATGGAATCAATCCCGAATGCACTGAATACACTGAGAACAAAAAAACAACAATAGAATCATCAGGCATTTTCTACACACATTCAAAGCACTACCCCTATTCATTCCCCTATATATAATACTTAAGAAATGGCATTTTGTGAAATCGATTGACATGAAGTGAAAAACATACCGAATGGCTTAGCCATGTTTCAGAATACTTGATGTGACAAGTTAACAAACGATAAGTAATTATTGCATCAACATTAAAATGGTGATATATTGCAGACATGGATGAAATTTCGATTCTGGATTTGCTGAAGATAGACGTCAAGGAGGGGAACTTCCTCAAGTTGAAGTGCATTGCGGGGAAGCAGGGTCTTGGGCGCAAGATCAAGGCAAGCCGTATTTCCAGACCAGGACTGCCTTTAAGCGGTTTCTTTGACAGTTTCTCAGCCATAAGCATCCAGGTTTTCGGACGAGGAGAACAAAAGTATCTGGCCAAGCTTGAGTCGGAGAACAACTTCGAGACGATAGACAGGATATTCAGTTATGACATCCCCTGCTGCATCTTTTCCGATGACGGCGAGCCGACACCTCATTTTGCCAAGATTGCGGAGCAGGTCAGCTGCCCGATTCTCCAGAGTTCGTTTTCATCCCCCATTCTTTCAAGAAGAATATACCAGATTCTGGATGAGGAATTCGCCCCGACCATGACTATCCATGGCGTTCTGGTGGAAGTGTTCGGAATGGGCGTGCTGCTTACAGGAGAAAGCGGAGTCGGAAAGAGCGAGACGGCATTGGAACTGCTTGAAAGAGGCCACAGGCTCATCTGTGATGATACAGTACGACTCAGGAACATCAACGATACGATAATCATCGGAAGCGGAGAGAACTCTCAGGTAGCCCATCATATGGAAGTCAGGGGACTTGGAATAATCAATGTTCCCGATCTATACGGAATAGGGGCCATCCGTGAAAAGAAGCAGGTTCAGCTTTGGGCTGAGCTTGAGGACTGGGATCCGACAAAGAACTACGAAAGAGTCACAGGCGAAACCAGCACCAGAGAATTACTGGACATTCAGATCCCTTATGTAGTGATTCCTGTAAAACCCGGAAGAAACATACCGATCATCATCGAGACTGCGGCAAGGCTGCAGCGTCTGGAGAAGTTCGGATTCCATGTTGCTGACAAACTTGATTCACAAGTGATGAATTTTCTGGAATCAAGGCTCTACAGGTCGGAGGACATATAGCATGGTCGAAAAGATACTGACAATCAGAAACCATGCTGGGATACATACCCGTCCCGCAGCTTTGATAGCACGAGTCGCCACTCAGTACCATAGCAGCATTCATTTTCAAAAAGGCACTATGGATGTGAATGGCAAGTCAGTCATGGGGATCATAACTCTTGGATGTCCGTATAAGGATAAGATCAGGATGATATGTGATGGCGAAGATGAACAGGAGCTTGCCACGGCGATAGAGAACCTGTTCGAACGGAAATTTGAGGAGTAGAATAATGAATGAACTGACCAAAAGACAGACTGAAGTTCTTTCCTTCATCTATGAGTTCAAGCAGGCAAAAGGCTACTCTGCATCGTACAGAGACATTGCCTGTCATTTCGGATTCTCCACCAAGGCCGCATTTGACCATATGAAGGCTCTTCAGAAGAAAGGGGCCATTTCGATTGAGGAGAATGTCTCAAGGTCACTGAGCATAATTGCCCCGCAGCTGGTGGAATCAGAATCGTTTTCAATAAGCATCCCGATTCTAGGCAGGGTCGCAGCCGGGCTTCCTCTGATCTGTGAAGAAAACAAGGATGGAGAAGTAGCTCTGCCTGTCTCCCTCTTGAAAAGCAGGAATTCAACGTATTTTGCAATGACGGTTCATGGCGAAAGCATGGTCGAACTGGGAATAATGGATGGAGATCTTGCTATATTGGAAAAATGTGATACAGCTGAAAACGGAGAGATAGTCATGGCCAGTCTTGGCGACTACGATGGAATAACGCTGAAGAAGCTCTATCACCACCCTTCCAACATAGAGCTACGCCCTGCAAATCCATCCTTCAATCCGATCTTCACTCGTGATTGCAGGGTTCTGGGCAAGCTGATTCTCACCATCAGAAGCTATTAGGAATAAAGACATGGGAAAGAACTATCTGCTTCTCGGTCCTGAGACCGGAGAAAAGAACGAGTTGGTCGACAAGATAAAAGCCGGCCTTGGAACTGAAGTCGAACAATACAAATTCTACCCTTATGATGATTTTGCAGATGAACTTGCCGAAGCACTCTGCAACGGTTCGCTTTTCTCAACCTCCAGATTCATCTGGCTGGACATTCCTGCGGAATATACCGAAAACGCCATCCGGCCCAATTTCGTCAAGAAGGATCTGTCCAAACTGATCTGCACCTATCTCAGTGCCCCTGACAGCGATGTGACCTTTGTCATATCAATAGTCGAGACCTCGATAAACAATGAAATCAATTCGTTCTTCACGTCAAACTCCCCTGATTTCATTTCTCAGATATTCTGGGAGATGAAAGACACAGAGAAGCCTGGATGGGTAAGGAACTTCTTCTCAAAGCATAAGATCCGGATTGAGAGCGAAGCAGTGTCGTTGATTCTCCTTTTGGTTGACAATGACACAAAAGAGTTGAAGACAATCTGTTCTCAGCTTGCCATTTTCTTTCAGAGGAAGGGACTGAATCGGATTACAGAAGAAGACATAGATACATACATCACCCATACAAGACAGGAAAATGGCTATTCGCTGTTTTCATACATAGCCAAAGGGGATCTGGAATCGTCATTGAAATGTGCAGATTCAATTCTCAGCACTTCCAGAGACCAGCTGGTGAGTGTTTTTGCCGCCTTGGTATGGAGCTTCAGACGCCTGCATTCAGTGCTATTGCAGACTGAGAGTGGAACAGACCAGTATCAGGCATTTCAGAATGCCATGGTTCTGGATAAGAAGTCACGTGTGGCCAAGCCAAATGACATCACGACTTACAAGCAAGCCTGCCACAATTATGAATCAGCAGATACCGAGCAGATCATCAGCACGCTGGCTCAGCAGGAAATCGCTTTCAGAGCGGGAGGCACCGAGCTTCAAAGGACAAGACTCCACAAGCTCATCTATGATATCGTCATAAACAAAGGCCGGACTTCTCAGCCTCTGGATTTCCCTGGATTCTGATGTCTCACTTCAGGGTCTGACACTTCCTGCATTTCTCGACACATCCAGCTTCTTCACCAGCTTCTCTGCCAACGGGATTGATATCCTGACCTTCCTGGATATCTGCTCAGGAGAATCATTCAGCAGCGAATCCATCGATCCGTAAACCTGCATTATCCTTCCACTGATCTTCTCACCTATTCCAGGAACAGACTGAAGAATCTTGAAACTCACATCCTTGGACCGCATCGCCTGATTGGCTCCAGTGGCAAACCGATGGCATTCGTCCCTTACAGCAATGAGTATTCTCAAGGCATCGGAAGACAGCCTGAGATTCAGATCTGGACGATCATCATCAAAAACAATTGTCTCGTGTTCTTCTGCCAGGCCCACGACAGGCACATCGGCAAGTCCGACCTCATCAAGCACATCTCTGGATACATTCACCTGCCCTTTTCCACCATCCACCATGATCAGATCAGGCCTCGGAAGATCCTCCTTGACAACTCTGATGTATCGTCTTCGAACCGCTTCAGCCATTGAAGCATAATCATCGATGGCTCCATTCAGACTTCTTATATTGAATCTCCTATAATTCCTTGGATCTGGGTTACCATCCTTGAAAGAAATCAACGAAGCAACTGTATATTTGCCAGACAGCTGAGCTATGTCGAAGCCTTCAATCAACGACGGAGAATCCTTGAGCCCGAGAACCTTCTGAAGCTCAAGAAGCCCTGCAGTGTTGTCCATCGTCCTGGCGACTGATTCCACATCCCTTCTGGCGTTCTCCTTCGCCATCCTAAGAATTCTGAAATGTTTTCCAGTGGTTGGAAGCTCCACACTGACAGGAGAATCGAGCTCCTCCTGAAAGAAATCCCTGATCAGCTGGTAATCGATTTCCTGCGACACATAAAGCTCTTTTGGAAGTTGCTGCCCATCACTGTAATACTGCACAAGAAAGGCAAGAAGCGTCTCTGCCTCTGACCCAAGAGTCTGAGCTCGGTACAAAGCACGTCCCAGCAGTTTACCGTCCCGAATCTGCATGAGCGAGATGGTGCACAGAGGAACTCTCATTTCTATCGCAGCATAGTCTCGGCTCTCTGCGGCGAAATCCTGCACTTCCTGTTCCACTGTGACAGTATCGACTGCCTGAATCAGGTCACGCTTTCGGGCGGCAAGTTCGAACTGAAGGTTCTTGGAGGCTTCATTCATTTCCAGGATAAGGTTTTTCTTCAGGGCTTCACTGCGACCTTCCAAAAGATCTACAACCTTATCCACATTTCTACGGTAATCATCCACTGTGACCTTGCCGCAGCAAGGGCCACAGCAACGTCCGATATGATAATACAGACAAGGGCGTTCCCTCATTATCAGAGGAATTGTGCACTTTCGGAAGCTGAACAGCCGATCAATCAGATTGAGAAAAAGCTGCATTCTTCCTGCATCAGGGAATGGACCAAAGTACTTGGACCCATCGTTGACCACCCGTCTGGTAGAGAAAATCTTCGGATAATCCTCATGGGTAATGCGAATGACAGGATAGCTTTTTCCATCCTTCAGAAGAATGTTGTAATGAGGATTGTATTTCTTGATCAGGTTGTTTTCCAGCAGAAGAGCTTCATATTCGTTACCAGTGATTATGTGGTCTATCTTATGGATCTTGGCAACAAGCGCCTGTGTCTTCATGTCACGGTCGGGAAGAAAATACTGGTTCACCCTGCGGTGAAGATTCTTCGCTTTTCCTACATAGATGACAGTACCGCCACTATCCTTCATCAGATAGCAGCCAGGATTCTGTGGAAGAGCCTTGGCCTGAGCCCTAGCCCGTAAGAAGTCATCACTTTCCCTGTCGACCATATTTATGACAATATCCTCAAAGGCTCCCTATTGCAACAAACTTGTTCACATAATCCATTCGAAAAATGTAAAATGAGCAGCATGGAAGATTTGAAGAACACCTCACAGCTGATTAAAATGTCCTGGAGCTTCCCGATTTCTTCTATGACACCTGTGCTGATCATCATTGCAAGGTAGAGCATCCTGTAAGCCGTACACAACACCCTTATAGCTGCCTCCCTTGTGAGAGGTTCTCTTGGGAGAAAGATGCTGTTTGTATGGAACAAACGGCATGGAGGGATTGTTCTTCATGCCAGGATGATCAAAGGTTTCGGATTCCAGGGCGTTACATCCTTTTGTAAAGAATAAAATCCTGATTTGCCCCTCACAGTCAAATCGCCTGTCATGTCAATATTCAAAAAAGGGAAAACATGGTATACTCGCCTTTGTTGGAGGTGAGAATGGCTCATTGCGTTGTAAAGGAAGCTGAGGCTATATTGGACAAGGAATATCCAGTCTTGGATCATGGATTCGTCAGACTAGTTGATTATCTGGGATCAGACCAGAGAATTGTTCAGGCCGCCAGGGTATCCTATGGTGAAGGCACCAAGACTTACCGTCAGGACAAGGGACTGATAAACTACCTGATGCGAAATGATCATACTTCTCCCTTTGAGCAGGTGAACTTCACTTTTCACATCAAGATGCCGATTTTCGTCGCACGCCAGTGGATCAGGCACAGAACAGCAAAGGTGAACGAGATATCAGGACGCTACAGCGTGATGAAGGATGAATACTACACCCCGCAGCAGGACAAGATAAACTTTCAGAGCGAAGACAACAAGCAGGGACGGAGCACAGAGGAAGTGCCGCAGGAAACATGCAGCGAGGTCTACAGACTTCTGACTGAAGAACGCAGGCACATAACTGAAAACTACCACAAGCTGCTGGACTTGGGCATTGCCCGGGAGATATCCAGAATAGACCTGCCACTCTCCACCTATACCGAATGGTACTGGCAGATGGACCTGCACAATCTGTTTCATTTTCTGGCCTTGCGCCTTGATGCCCACGCACAATATGAAATCAGAGCTTATGGTGAGATAATTCTTGAGATTGTCCGTAAGGTATGTCCGATTGCAACCGAAGCGTTTGAAGACAACATGAGATTCGGAAAAAGGTTCTCCCAATCCGAGGTTCAGGCCATCAAGGCCATGATAAACGGAGAGGGAAACCCTCTTTCAAGCAGAGCAGCGGAGATATTGATGGAAAAGCTCAACAGCTAGGACTTTGGGTCCTGCTGCTATTTGAGTTCAGCCTTCTTTCTAGAAAGATGGCGTTCAGCCTTCTGCTTGGCCTGGTATTCCTTCTTGGTGAGAATTGGTGGAGGCAGGACAGGTCTTTCAAGAAGCATCTCAGGATTCTGAAGAAGATTCTGAAGATACATGAAGCTTCGTACAAAATAGAATCCATCGGCGATTCTTTCATCCAGAGTCACACCTACAACCATTCCATATCGTTTTCGATATTCCCCGTTTTCCTCAAATGTCACTGTCCTGTTCAGCGAACTCATCGTAAGGAACACGCTGGTCGTGCCCCACTCATACAGATGATGCTGGGTGGCGCCTTCGGCAAGTCCTATGCTGCCTAGATTGGAAATGAACACTGAGGTATGCAATCCATCGGCATCTCTCAACATTGATGGAGCCTTGCCGTTCTTATCCAGCCATCCTGCAACATTCACGACAGACCTTATTACCCATGGTGGAAACTTGGTGAAGAATCTGATTGCATTGTCGGTATCATCCGAAGTCTCGTCACCCCCCCTTGCCTGTTCGATCGTATCATCCAGGATCTTGGCGATTTCAGGAAGAATCGCATCTGGAGAAATCACCAGCGGAGTGCTGTGCTCTGGAGCTTCGTCAGAATAGGTCTCCTTGATGACAAAGTTCAGCGACAGTTCGTTGCGTTGCCAATATCTGGAATTGGCAATGAACCTGTTAAGTTCAGGTCTCATTGCAAAGGTTCTCATCAAAGCAGCGACGAACACATAGAATATCTTCATTCTGAACTTGGATTCAGGATTGTCGCGATTGTATTTCCTTACAAATTCAACAGCTGTCGTCATGTCAAGATTCAGTGTCTGAAATACTAGTGCATCACAACGTCGCTTCATCATGAAAGGGAAAATTCTGTTGTACAAAGGTATATCAAAAACCTGTTTTGCATCATTTCTTTTCATTTTCTTTCACCTATTTTTGGACTATATCACAGCAAACCCAAAATTGAAAGAAGAATCCCGCCACCGACAGGAACAGCTGTCTCTGTGCGAAGAATTCTTTTTCCCATAAGAACAGGGTCAAAACCGGCATCAATGAAAAGCCTTCTTTCATCATCAGTCCAGCCTCTTTCGGGTCCAATTGAAAGAACAGTGCTCTCTTTTTCAAGATTGATCGAACCCATGCTCAATGCACCGATCACATTGTCAAGGAGCAGCTTCTGCCGGACGGCAGAGGTCATCTTCACAGCCTCTGAAACGGAAGAAGCAAAATCCACATGGGTGATGAGAGTGCTCCCAGCCTGCATTCCCCCATCTATCAGATACTTAAGATACTCTCCGTTACGGTATATGCCGGAATCCGCATAAGACTTCTCGCAGTTCTCTCCAAGAGTCAGAATCACTCGGCTTATGCCCAGGCATACTGCATCTCTGAGAATTCTCTTCATGCAGATAGGCCTGACCTGACCAATTATCATTGTCACAGGTACCAATGGCGGCGAGGCTATGAATTCAGAGCCCGGCATGAGGATGATTGACTTCTCATCGAGCTTTGCGACAGTCATTACAAAATAGCCTGAATCACCCACCATGCCGATCTTCACTGAATCACCGGGAACAAGCTTCAGAACCTTCCGCATATGCAATCCCCTGCTATCTGAGAAGGGGACTGCAAGCATGCCAAGATGAGAATAGTTTTGAAAATCATCCTCGGAGAACAGAATCAGATTCACAGGCAAGCCTTTCGATCGTTTGCCTGATTGTCTCGGCCATAGAGGTAGACAAAATCCCTGAAGCGGTCAAGCATCCAGTTCTCGAGCTCACCTGCCCTTATTCTCCAGCTCCAGTTTGAAGACCCGACAGTGGAAGGCTGATTCATTCTGCCGTTGTTGTCCAGACCGATCAGATCCTGCAGGGGAAACACTGCGAATCTTGCATGGCTTTGCATTATGCAGCGAATCATCTGCCATACCACATCCTCATCAGGGCATTGCAGATAACGGCGCACTACATCCTTGACTTCTGAGCTCTGGTGGTCAAACCATCCTCTGGAGGTCTCGTTATCATGGGTTCCAGTGTATGCAACGCAGTTGTAATCGTAATTATGAGGAAGATAGTCATTGGCGGTATCCAGACAACCTTGATCCATGCTGAAGGCGAACTGAAGTATCTTCATGCCAGGAAAGCCCAGGCCATCTCTAAGGCTCTCAACCTCAGGCGTGATGACTCCAAGGTCTTCGGCGATGATAGGCAGACCTTCGGCAAGACTGTTGAACAGCTTGGCCCCAGGTCCCTTCACCCAACGTCCGTTTATGGCGTTCGCGGAACCAGCAGGCACTTCCCAGCAGGCCTCGAATCCTCTGAAATGGTCAATCCGAACGATGTCCACCATCTTCAGAGTCTGCTCTATTCTTTTTTTCCACCAGGCGAATCCATCCTTCTCATGTGCATTCCAGTCATATACGGGATTGCCCCAAAGCTGTCCGTCTGAGGAAAAGGCATCAGGCGGCACGCCTGAAAGTTCAGTCTGCCTGCCCTGCTTGTCTATCTTGAACAGATGCCTGTTCGTCCATGCATCAACACTGTCAGCAGCAACGAAGATTGGAATGTCACCAATAATTTGCACACCAAGCGAGCTTGCAAACTGATGAAGTTCATCCCACTGCTTGAAGAAGAAATACTGAAGCACCTTGTAACGCATGATCTGTTCATGATGATTCCTGGTGCACGCTTCGATTGCACGTGCATTTCTCATTGCTTCGCCCTGAGGCCAAAGGAACCATCGGGAATCTCCATGAAAATCCACAAGGCTCTGGAACAGTGCATAATCGTCCAGCCACCAGCTGTTTTCGTCACAGAAGCTTCCAAACGCCTCTATCTCAGCAGAAGAGCTCCGAAGAAGAAACTCATCGGCTGCATCAAACAGAATCGGAAGCTTGAACTTACGGACTTTCTCATAGTCTATTCTACCATTCTCATCACCAAGGCAGCTGTCAAGGACAGAAACCCTGGCATAAGGAATCCTGCGTGCATCAATGAGAAGCTCATTGCCAGCAAACGTCGAACGGGAAGCATAGGGAGAATCACCGAAACCGGTAGGTCCAAGAGGAAGAATCTGCCAGAGATTCACTCCAGCGGCAGCAAGTCTTCCCAGGAGCTGACGAGCTTCATCTCCCAGGCAGCCGATTCCATGAGGACCATTGAATGAAGAGGGATGAATCAATATCCCACAATAACGAGGTTTTCTATCCATGCCATCATCATATTCAATAGTGGACTCTTTGTCACCGAATAAGAAAGGAAACAAAAGAAAAAGCTTAAGTTTCATAATGCATGAGACTAGTGTTAATTTTTTCAAGAGCATATAATAAGGAAGGAAACATCATTTTTTGCAAAAAAAACATATTCTATTGTGTAATTCATTGAAAAGAATCATAGGATATGATATTTTCGTGAAGTTCAAAGAGGAAATTCTGATATATGACAAAAGAACTTAAATTAATGAGAAACATCGGGATCAGCGCACATATCGACTCGGGCAAGACTACATTGTCTGAGCGTATTCTGTTTTACTGCAACAGAATCCACTCGATTCACGAAGTTCATGGAAAAGACGGCGTTGGAGCCACCATGGACAGCATGGAGCTCGAAAGAGAGCGAGGAATCACTATCGAAAGCGCAGCAACCAGCGTGGAATGGAAGAATTACGAAATCAATGTCATAGATACTCCGGGTCACGTGGATTTCACAATCGAAGTGGAAAGATCTCTTCGCGTTCTTGACGGTGCAATACTTGTTCTCTGCTCTGTCGGCGGAGTTCAGAGCCAGTCCATCACAGTTGACAGACAGATGAACCGATACAAGGTTCCTAGAATCGCATTCATAAACAAGTGCGACCGTGTTGGTGCAAATCCGTATCGTGTAGTCAACCAGCTGAGGGAGAAGCTCTTTCTCAATCCCGTGATGATGGAGATACCAATCGGATTGGAAGACAAGCTTGAAGGTGTCGTTGATCTGATGAAGATGAAGGCAATCTACTTTGATGGTGACAGCGGAGAAATCCTCAGAGAAGAGGAGATTCCTGCCTCACTGGTTGCAGAAGCCCAGGCCAAGCGCGAAGAGCTTCTCGACAAAGCCAGTGCATTCGATGACGATCTGATGGAAATGCTCCTGGAAGGAGAGGAAGTCTCAAACGAAATACTTGAGAAGGCAATTCGAAAGGGAACACTCTCACTTCAGCTCTGCCCGGTATTCATGGGTTCAGCACATAAGAACAAGGGAATTCAGCCGTTGCTGGATGGTGTACTGAAGTATCTTCCGGACCCAACCGAAGTCACAAACAGAGCTCTGGATCTGGACAACAACGAGAAGGAAGTCATCCTTCCATCAGATCCTGAAGCGCCAACGGTCGCCTTGGCATTCAAGCTTGAGGATGGCCAGTACGGACAGCTCACATACATCAGAGTATATCAGGGACACCTACGCAAGGGAGACGAGTTAGTCAACACCAGAACCAAGCGCAAGTTCAAGATTGGAAGACTGGTGAAGATGCATGCCTCCACCATGGAGGACATTTCCGAAGCTGGTTGCGGTGATATCGCAGCCCTGTTTGGAATAGATTGCGCATCTGGAGACACTTTCTGTGCCAACGGACTGAACTACACCATGAGCTCAATGTTTGTTCCAACTCCGGTAATCAGCCTTGCAATAATTCCAAAGGACAAGAAATCCGCTGACAACATGGCCAAGGCTCTCAACAGGTTCACCAAGGAAGATCCTACTTTCCAGACATATGTCGATCCTGAAAGCAATCAGACGATCATCAAGGGAATGGGAGAACTTCATCTGGATGTGTATGTTCAGAGAATGATCCGCGAATACAAGGCGGATGTGGAAGTCGGCAGACCGGAAGTCGCCTATCGTGAAGCAATCACAAAGCGTGCAGACTTCAACTACACACACAAGAAGCAGACTGGTGGAAGCGGACAGTTCGCAAGAGTTGCCGGATACATCGAGCCTTTCGTACCTACCGATGATGACATGGACAAGGAGTATCAGTTCGTCAACGAAGTCAAGGGCGGAGCAATTCCTTCAGAGTACATTCCTTCCTGCGACAAGGGTTTCCGGGCCGCCATGAAGAAAGGTCCTCAGCTCAACTTCCCTATCGTCGGAGTGCGATGCGTCGTAAACGATGGTGGCTGGCACCCAGTCGACTCGTCCGACATGGCATTTCAGACTGCCGCACTGGCAGCTTTCAGGGAAGCCTTCCTTCAGGCAGCTCCATTGATTCTTGAACCGATAATGAAAGTCGAAGTCGAAGGGCCATCGGAGTTCCAGGGTGCTATCTTTGGAAGCATCAACCAGCGACGTGGAATCATCGTCAGTTCCACAGAAGATCACAACACCAGCACGATCGATGCCGAGGTTCCTCTTGCAGAGATGTTCGGATATTCCACAGTTCTGAGATCTCTTTCACAGGGACAAGCGGAATTCACGATGGAGCTTGATCACTATGCCAAGACACCGGTATCCGTTTCCGACGAACTTCGCAAGGCATATAACGAAAAAAAGAAAGGAAAATAACTGATTCAGTGCTATAATGCCAACAGGAGGCATCAGATGGAAGTAAATGAACTAATCAAGAACAGCCCAATAAGAGTTTTCGAGAAATCAATCAATGGAGGACTGGGAAAGGGCAATATTGGAGTCCTGGCATCAAGACATGGAATCGGAAAGACAGCATGTCTCGTCCACATCGCTACCGACAAGCTTTTCAAGGGCGAGCACGTCGTTCACGTTTCCTTTTCAGGGAATGTGGAACACGTACTCAACTGGTACAAGGAAGTCTTCAGAGAGATTTCCGAATACAAGTCACTTGACGATGCGTTTTCTGTCTACGAAACCATGCGTGAAAATCGTGTGGTGATGAACTTCTCACAGAAGAATATTTCCGTGGACAAGATCATCAGCAGTCTTACAACTCTCATCCAGCAGGGTTCCTTCCAGGCGGATACCGTTCTTTTTGACGGATATCAGCTTACAAAGGCGACTCCTGAGGATGTGAAGAAGATCAAGGCTTTCGCACAGGCAATGAACATCGAGGTATGGTTCTCCGTATCCCCGGCACTTACTGACGTCGCTTTCGATGAATATGGAGTACCTGAGACTATGAAACCTTATCTGGATCTGATTGATGTTCTTCTTGGACTCAAGTACAACGAGGAAAAATCAAAGGTGATTATGACAGTTGTTCAGGATCATCACAAATCGCCAAGCCACTTTACTGGTGTCACCTTGGATCCAAGGACAATGCTCATCACTGAGTAGTCCGAAACAGTTCACAGATCAGACCGCTGACTTTTTGACAGCGGTCTTTTTTCAAGATAGAAAAACATTGATATAGGATGTCTGCAATGATTAAAGCCTCTTCCTTATTTCTGTCTGTTCATTTATAATTAAAGCATGAAGAAGTATCCAATAAAAGACTGGTTTTCCATACCCAACATAATGGGGTATTTCCGTATTCTGCTTATCCCCGTGTTCGTGACACTCTTTCTTAAGGCAAGGACAAGCAGAGATTATTTTGTCTGTGGAATCATTATTGCAGTTTCCTATGCAACTGATGTGCTCGACGGTCTGATTGCACGCAGATTCAATCAGATCACTGAACTTGGAATCCTGATAGATCCAGTCGCCGACAAGCTCACTCAGTTTGCTATCCTATTCATGCTTCTTCTAATCAATCTCAATCTCATACCTCTTTTCATACTCTTCATTGTGAAGGAAGGCTTCATGGGAGTAATGGGACTCATCATGATGCGGCGAGGAAAGAAGCTTCAGCGTGCTGAATGGTTCGGGAAGCTATCAACAGGGGTGTTCGACATCGGCATGATTGCCATCCTCTTGTTTTCCAAAATGATGAAGCCATGGATGGCTCCTGCAATCCTATGGACATGCGGTGTTTTCATGGGATTGTCTCTGATCCTGTATATCCGCCTGTATTCGAAGATGGCAAGGGAGAACTGATGACAGCATGCACTCACAAGGTTCAATACTACGAAACCGACAAGATGGGCATAGTGCATCATTCCAACTACATCCGTTGGTTTGAAGAAGCACGCATCGATTGGCTTGAACAGATCGGCATCTCCTTTTCGGAATGGGAAAGCCATGGGTATGCCAGTCCTGTTGTGAACATCAGCTGCAGCTATGTCCTTCCCATGCGTTTCGGTGATATCGGATTCATAACAGTCACTGCGACAAAGGTCACGGCAGCCAAGCTTGAACTTTCATACATTGTCGAGAATCAGGAACACCAGATCTGCTGTCTGGGAACAAGTTCGCATTGCTTCACTGCAAGCAAGGGAATCCCGATTTCATTTAAGAGAGAGAAACCTGAATACTGGAACAAGCTGAAAACAATGGAACAGCCCAAGGAACAGGACTGATATCGGTACGATTATTCAATGAGGACAGAAGCCTCTGCGGCAACTGCATCTCCGCTTCCAAGTTCTCCCAGAAGATGCTCTGCCGTCTTCGCCTTTACTGAAACCTGTGAAGGATCAATGCGAAGAAGATGTGCAAGATTGGTGACAATCTCATCTGTATGACAGCTGATTTTGGGAGTCTGCAGAATCACAGTGGTATCGAGATTGATTATCTCATGATTCGATATCATCGCCACGACAGTCATGAGAAGTGTCTGGCTGTCTATGTCCTTGTATCTTTCATCGGTGTCAGGAAAAAGCTTTCCAATATCCCCCAGGGCCAATGCTCCCAGAATTGCATCAATAACTGCATGAATCAGGACATCTCCGTCCGAATGTGCAAGGCACCCCTTGGAAGATGGTATTTCAACTCCACCCAGAACGAAACGTCTGCCAGGGACAAGTCGATGTATGTCGAATCCAGTACCAATGCGCATCACATACCTTCCAAATCATGTGGCCAGGTAATCTTGCGGTTGCATTCATCACCTGGACAGATGGATACATCCCCTATGTACTTCTGATAGATTGAGGCATCATCCCCATATTCAAAGTCATCATTCTCCGCTTTCGCATGAGCTTCCAGAATCTGGTCAAAACGGAATATCTGAGGAGTCTGAATCAGCATGAGACGTTTCTTGTCCACATGCCTTGAAACCGTCATTCTGTCCGTGATTTCAATCACTGCATCCGAGATTGGTATGGCTCCGGCGGCAGCCCCTGCAAGTGAAGCCTCGGCAAAGATCTGATAGATGTTTTCAAGAGAGACAAACGGACGGGCACCGTCATGAATCATCACAAACTGACCACCCAACCCATTGTCAGAGAGGGAACGAAGAGCATTGAAGACTGAGTTCTGTCTCGTTTTTCCGCCTTCAACCATCAGAATTGGAATGTCATGCTGGAGAACAAGGTCTTCAAGAGCGTATTTGGTCTGAACCTCAACGTCTGAATCAAATGTGATGGCAAGCGCCACCATCCCTGGAATCGTCATGAACTTGGAAGCGGCACTGTAAAGCACGGAATGCCCGTCAACTGACATGAATTCCTTCTTGACCGAACCATTGATGTTCTCATCCTTGAATCTTGTGGAAGAACCCGCCGCAGTGACTATCACAGAGAAAGAGGGAATCGCCATGTCACTTCTCCAGGTTTTCGTCCACCATCTTCTTTATCTGGGCAGTAGTCTTATCCAAAGCGAATGAAGCTTCATCGATTAGAAGTCTCATTGCATTCTCATAAAGCTTTCTTTCCTGAACAGGAAGTTCCTTCACCCTGCTCCGGTGGAAAAGTGCCTGAACGACTTTTGCGACATTGCCGATGGAGCCTTCCTTCACTAGTTCCACATTTGCCAGATACCGCTGTTTCCAGTCAAGAGTGCTTGGCTCATACTTATCCTTTATGCTGTCAATCGCCTTCTTGGCCTCGTCGGCGCCGACGATTCCTCTGATACCGATGACGCAAGCCTTGTCAACAGGAATTGTGACGGTCATATCGGAAATATCCAGGTATATTACATAATTCAGCGTTTCACGGTCGCGAATCTGGCGGGTCCTGATATCCATCACTACGCCAACTCCTTGGAGAGGATACACAACGTGTTCTCCAATCTTGAATTGCAACTCGTCTTCTTTTTGTTTCATATATCATCATTATACCCTAAATTTCAGAAACTAACAAGTTAGCCTTGAACCTTTTTCCATGTTGATGGAAGTTCACACATGACGTTTGGAACTAATCGTACAAGTATCTGATTTGGCAGCTTCGCCCTCTTGTAGAAACGGCTGGAATAATTTAAAACATCCCTTGGTGCCGTGATTGATATAATCAACTGGAATTGCAGGATCCTTGATTATTCTCCCAAAGTCATATGTTCCGTTGACTCTCCACCATGACAGGATTCCAGGTCTGGCTGCATCGTTTGGAACAGGACATGCACATGGTGCAATGGCTGTGAAAGT
>JAAYFO010000054.1 GCA_012728215.1 Spirochaetales bacterium
CTGAAATAGGAAAAAAAAGAAAAAACTGGACATATCAGCCTTAGTGCTGTAAATTTAGGAATGTATTGAAAAACTGCTGCGACTTGGAGAAGATAATGAAAAGAATGTTGTTGGTTGCCATCTTTTTCCTAGCCTGCATTGGCGTGGTCTTTGGAGCTCCTTTGGATTTTGACATCAATGAAGTTGGCGCTCTTGGGGATCCTTCAGAAATCACCGATCAGTTCAGTTATGTTTATGGATATATTATCCTGAAATCTGTTCTGCAGGCTTATCCGGATCTGAATCTGGAATACTGGGCAAAGGGTCTTTATGATTCTGCCATGGAGACTGAGCTTTTCTCAGCTTCCCAAATGCAGCAGATTCTTGCTGAGTATCAGATGAAGATGGTTGAATCAAATGCAGCAGAGCAGAAGCGTATTGCGGAGAAGAACCGTGAGACTGCTGTTTTGTTCCTTGCTGCGAACAAGAACAATCCTAAGGTTTTCTGCACGGAATCCGGTCTTCAGTATGAAATCACCCGTGAAGGCACCGGAGAAAGGCCTTCTGCTGACAGTAATGTAAGGGTGAACTACAAGTGCACTCTTCTGACTGGAACAGTTATTGACAGTTCCTACGACAGAAAAGTTCCAAGCGATTTGTCTCTCAGAAAAGTCATTGGGGGACTCGCTGAAGGAATTCAATTGATGAAGGTCGGTGCTCAATATCGTTTCTGGATTCCGCCCGAGCTTGGTTATGGAGAGTCCAGCACTAATGTCGAGCCGAACTCATTGCTGGTCTTCGAGGTTGAGCTTTTAGGTATCAACCGCTGATATTTCTGGAGGTCTTGGTTTGAAGTTAAAGACTTTTGTTTTCCGAATTGTAATAGGTCTGCTTCTTGTGACGCTTGGCATTCTGGCGTTCGTGCAGAATCAGGGATTCATACGAGTCCTGATTATTATTTGTGGTGTGTACATGATCTGTGATTCGCTTTTTGGCGTGTTCACAGTCTCTGCATACAAGCCGTTGTTTGATGAGAGCCGAACTGCCAAGACATTGAACCTGGTTTCCAACATCATAGGCATCATGTTCGGTCTTTTTGCTGTGATCGCTCCATTTGCCTGGGCTAAGTCAGTCGGGCTTGTTCTTGCATTGCTGCTGGCTTTCTATCTGCTGTTTTCATGCTTTGTGGCTTTTAGGATTTACTTCGGGCTGAAGAAGGCCAAGTCTGAGATCATTCCAAAGAACCTCCTGATTGAAGGGCTTTGCGACTTGATCTTCGCATTGGTTCTTATCATTGCACCTCAGCAGATTGCATCGACAATATTCGTGATTCTGGGAATAGTCCTGATTGCAGCTGGCGCTGTTACGATAGCTCTCACGATTTCATACAAGATAAGGGAACGGAAGTTTCATGCTGATGATTCGGAATTCCAGAGCATGAACTGATTGGATTTTTCTCTTGAAAAGCAAGTGCTCCTTTTCAGGAGCCCTGATTCATTAGAGAATTGTTATTCGATTTTCAGAGAGGTCCATTACCAGAGGCTTGTCTGCCGAGGTATGCTTCTCAAAGTAATTCTGAAGTGCATCCCTCATGTATGTCTTGCGGACGTATACAAGCTGGTTCACGTCAGTTGCCATTTCCTTTGTGCTGTCGAGGACGTTGAACATCAGGTATCCGTCTCCACCGCCTGCGATGAAGCTGTTTATGACAACTTTGTATGTCTTGTCCATATCCAGCGCTGTTCCATCGTCAAGCGTCACAGACAGAAGTTCGTTTGGTGTGCCGGCCTTGAATGCATATGTCATTCCTGCGACTTGCGGGAATTTTCCGTTAGCTGATGGGTATGCGGAGATTCCATTGCCAAGAGCATTCCAGATTGTTCTTCCACTGGTTTCGACAAGCATCATGTTGTTGTCGAAAGGAAGGACGGAAGTGACTTCACGGATTGATACTTCACCAGCATCCAGCTTTGCTCTGATTCCACCGCCGTTGACTATGCACAGCTGGGCACCGTCATCCTTGAAGTAGGATAGAAGGGCATCTGTGACTAGATTGGCTATTGGAGAATTCTGGCATCTCACAAGAGCGGAGGACCATTCAAGATTCTGAGAATTGTATCCGATTGTAACATCAAGTGCCTTGTCCACCTGAGCATTGTACGAATCAACCAGTGCTTTGACCTCTTCATCTTCCTGATATGCGTCTGTCAGGAAGAGCTGATTGTAGACGACTCCGACAAGCTTGCCCTTGAATACGTTGAGCGACACCTGTGTGAGGGCTTCGCCGTGCTTGCCAGGGTTGATGAGATACTGGTTGTCTCCAAGAATGGTTGGCTTGCCGGCGATATCGTTTCCTCCTCCAACGGAGATGTTGATATCCGGTTCCTGAAGCACCAATGCCTTGTTCTTTGAATGCAGATGAGACAATGCAATCACCACATCGCAGTCTTCCTTTTCCTTCAGCATCGATACGATTTCATGGGCTTTGCCAAGATCGTCATCCCAGGTGATGTCGACAGTATTTGAATACAGTGTCGTTGCGGCACTCTGGTCATCTGTGATTTTGAATATTCCAATCTTGAGGCCTGAGGCTTTCTTGATGATGTAATCACCGAATTCTTCTGGATAGAGTCCTGATCCATCCGGCTGATGTCCTTCCTTGTATCTGGTGTTTGCAGAAAGCATTGCATAGTCTGCATTGCTTGAGAGTCTGAGAAGGTTGGGGAAGGAATAATCAAAGTCATGGTTTTTAAGAACAGTTGCATCCAATCCAAGAGCATTGAGTGCTGCCACTGATGCATCTCCATTTGTGATGTTTGACAATGTTGTATTGTAGGGAGAGTCTCCACCATCAACGTAGATGACATTTTCCTCTCCCAGAAGGTATCTCTGATAATCAAGGATTGACTTGATTCTCGCTACTGACCCGATTTCGAATTTGCTGTCTGATGATTTGTAGGGGAGATAATTACCGTGGATATCCGATGTGACAAAGACCGAAACCACCTGAAGCTGTGATTTGACCTGATCGGCTAAGGCGTATGCGGTTCCCTGGCTTATCAGTTCATCGCTGAGCAATGAGCTGTCGAATACTCCGTCATTCAAAGCGGCCTGAACATGGTCAATGTCAAGATCGGGTCCGTAGAGACCCTTTGCAATGTATGTGGCGAATTCTCTCTTCGTGACAGCTTTTTCAGGCATGAAGTTCAGTCCGTCCTTGTCCAGTTCCATTATTCCTGCGTTGAGCACAGCTTCAATTCTTGGAAGCTCTTCCATTTCCACGCAGTCCTTGGCTGCAGGGATGACGTTGACTGATGTGACAGCGGCGTTCGTGGCTGTGTAGCCAAGGTTCCTCGGTGTGCTTTCCAATCCAGCTATTGAGCTTGGATGGATGTCTGATAGTGCGAACAGATTGTCCAGAATCGATGCGGCTTCGATTCTTTTCACGGGCTTGTCCTCGACCATTCCATTTGCCAGAACGGTTGAAAGACAGACCAATGCAATCAAGATGACTGATAGCAGTCTTTTCTTCATTTTCTTCTTCTTCGCCTGCTGCTTTCGCATAGGCATATCGAGATTCTCTCGGGATGAGCGACTCATGTCAATAATGATTTGCAACTATTGAAATGAATTTGGATGAACAATCCGTCTC
>JAAYFO010000055.1 GCA_012728215.1 Spirochaetales bacterium
AAATAAAAGTGCTGCCAAGAAAATCCCTCTCACCTGGCGAATAGATTATTGCTTCATGAAGATCCAGAACGATATCCGGATTCACTTTTTTTATATCAGAAAAAATTGCATTTGCAAGAATTTGAGCTTCATTTCCATCATGGTTTCCTGGATAACTGCGATTCAGATCCATATTGTTAGAGACGTAACGTGACCTATTGTCAGTTCCCTGTCTGTTCGCCTTTGGGAGAATAAAAAGCTCCCCTGCCTTCAAAGTCGAATTTACAAGCAACTCTCCTGCGTACCAGCCGGCCCTTTCATTCCCATGGGTTCCAGACACAATATATACAGTTGGACCTTCCAAATCGCCATGAATATGCCAGACCTCAGTATCCCATGATTCTCCATCGCCCAGATTGTATCGTTCTGTCTGACTCGAATACTTGGTGGAAAAGAGACCCAAGCCAGCGTGATTTGAATCATCAAAATCAGCAAAGCTCAGCGAACCGATATCCAATTCGCTGTCTGGCTCAATGATGCTTCGCCCATCCCATTCCACTTCAGTTCCAGCTATCATCCGCTTCTCAATTTTTGCTTCGGCAGGAAAGGAAACCAAGAACAGGAGAAAAAAAAGCGGAATGAAAAACTTCAAACGATATGTCACTGCGGATCCTTAAGGAAGTGCCCTATTCCCTGATCAATGATTTCATCATAAGACGGAAGGTTGCCCAGACTTATCAAGCCAGCTTCTCCTTCGTACATGGAACAGAATTCCTTCACACATGTGATATGCCTTGCGCAACGCTCAGACAGACTTATGCCATCTGCAGGATAATCGACATTAAGTGCTCCGTAGCCATAGGCACGGGTATAGAACTTGTCCTTTCCTGTCACTACCAAATCGCTATCCATCCTTCCATGAAGCCGTCCTTGTGAAGCATTGGCAGTTTCCATCAGAAGAGCAAGAGTATTGGTAGAATCACCCAGCTCACGATGGGAAAGTCCATGTAGATTAGTCGGAGAAGCCTCAACTGTGATCTTCATTGAATCCTCAACCATCCACAAAGTGAGGTTTGCAAGATCCAAAGCTTTCTCATGGGCAACGATGGCATTCACCGTCGTATATTCCGGAGATGCTTCGTGAAGATCCACGGTAATCTGGATGTTCTCTCTCTTGATCAATTCGGTCAAGCCAAATGCAATCTTCTCAGTGAAGTTACCATCCTCTCGTCCAGGGTAAGCCCGGTTGAGGTTCCTAGTCTCACTTCCAGACAGTTGCTGTCCTGAGGAAGCGTGAACATACACTTCACTATCCGGCCATTGATCAGTTGGATTTGTAGCACGGGAACCAAACCTGAACCAACGTGTTCCATTGTCTGTGTCTATATAATACTTCATAGGAGCCGCTTCCTGTGGATCTGTGCATGTAAAGGCACTGTTGTTCGCCCGTGGAATGACAAACAGAACACCACTTTCCGGCTGACAATATTCAATCAGCATGATTGCAGTCATCACCCCAGCTGGTTCATTCGGATGAGTGCCACCAAGAACAAGCATGCTCGACCCCTTGACTCCACTGTCCAAAATGTAAACCTCTGTATCGCCATTAGTCCCCTTCAATTTCGGAAACCAATCACTGAGCATTCTGACATCGGTCACCCCTTTGCCAGGATATATCGGTTCTGCTTCCCTTGCCTGGGAAAAGATCATTGTCAAGACCACAACAAGTACAATAACCAAGATGCAGAGGATGGAGGCAGTCATGATATGAAATGGTATTTTTCTCTTCATATGAACCTCACTTTACCAACAACAATCGCAGAATCAACGTCACCATGACCAAAGCGGCATCAATCTGATAGAAGATGTTCTTCCGTTTACGGAACATGTTGACAACAACAAGAAGAAGAATGAATGCGACAATCGCAAGATAAACGTACATCAGCATGGCTTCCTCCTCAAACCGTCAGAAACGAAAAAAACGAAGAATTCAGCAGCACCGCCAAAGCAATGGCAATGCAGATCAGAAATGGAACAACGCAGTATTTGAGAACAAACTTATACTTCAACTGTACAATCTGTGCAGCATAGTTTCCGGCCAAAGCAGTCGGAGGCATCAGGTCTCCAAGGCAGCAAAGGAACGAAAGACAGGAAGCGACCATTATATCATTGTGACCTCCGGCCTGAATCAGAACCAAAAGGAAAGGAACACCTAGAACGGAAGCGGCTCCATAGGAACTTATTGCACCGAAAGCAGGCATGATCGTCAACGAAGCTATGTATACCGCAGTGATTCCCAAGCTCAGGCAACTTACAACGATCCATCCTCGAGCACCGACGAGAGTCATGATCTGAATGAACATCCCAACACCCATCAACTTGGCTAGAACAGGAATGGTTGTATCCATCGCCTTGAGCGCCTTGTCCCAAAAATTGAATTTCCTTCCGGTGAAAAGACCGATGAAGGCAGAGATCAGAAAGATCAGACAGGTGCCAAGCTGAGGAAAGTGCAAAAAAGCCTTGCTCAGCACCAGAAGAACAAAAAGAACGATTATTGGAATGTAAAGCCTGAATCCATACTTTTTCCCAACCTCCAGATCAAGACTTTCAGCAAGCTTATCGGCATCAAGATTTCTGCAGTGCCTAAGCCCAAGCAGCAGTACTGAAATGACAGCACAAGGAAGAGTCAACAGAAGAAGCGGACCGTCAAACCCAATATATGGCATGTCGACACCTCCTCCGATGAGCATCGCAGGAATGTTGATTGGAGGAGCGGCCATTCCCATTATCGAACCAATTGCTACGATTGCCCCAGCTTTCGCTCTCGGAATCCCTATAAGCAGAAGAACAGGAGCAACCAAGGCACCTGCACTCAGCACCGCTGCAGTGGACGAACCTGTTATCATTCCTGGAAACATTATCACAAGCATGAGCATCATCAGCATCAAGGCAGGATGTCTGTACAGCTTGGTAACAATAGTCGCATTCAAAGCCTCCAGTGCCCCTGACTCCTGAATCACAGTCATGAAGAGCATAGCAGAGGAAATGATAAGCATGGTATCCACATAAGTGAAAGTACCTTCAAACAGATGTCTGAGCGGAATTCCTTCGCCCCCGACCAATGCCCCTGCCACTGCACCGATGACCATCGATATGCTGACAGGAAGCTTGAGAAGAAGATTTGCAAGAAGGAAGGAGCCCAGCATGGCCAGCAGGCAGATCAGTTCGATATCCAAATTGCTTCTCCTACTTGAAGATTTCAGTAAACACCTGAACCGTGTCCTTGGTTGCGAAAATCAGACTTATCGGCAAATTGTGCGCCTTGGCATAATCGGTGAACTTACCGTCGAAGTTTGCATCTTCCTTCAGAACAATGCAGCTGCTCTGAGATAGAACCATGTCGGTGAACACATCGGACAGAGCACCACGTCTGGAAGAACCGCCGATATGACAGCAGATGACTTCCAGTCCATTGGCCTCCACTTCCTTCATGATTGCCTTTGCCCTTGCTGTTTCATCAGCTTCCGATATTCCAGCGGCACCCAAGCCCTTGGTACTAGCTCCAACAGCAATTACGATTGTCTTGTATCCAGCAACTCCATCGGCTCCGACAGCAGGATTGTAGGTGTAATCCACCCCGACACGCTTCATGACAGTGTCCAGCATTGCTGCATCGGTGCTCTGACCGAACGAAGTGACAAGAATCGGGGCAATGTAACGGCTTTTGTCAATCGTTCCTATCGTCACCACTCTCCTGTCGGCATTTGTCTGAGTCTCAAATTCAACTTTCACATTGGGATCGTACTCCGAATCCACGGTTCCCGTGGAAGGCGTGGCGGCGGCAGGTACACTTGCAACAGGCTGGGCAGTCTTGGTGTTCTTTACTTCAGCTGCTGATTCTGCTGCACCCTTGCTGCAGGCAACAAATGCAAACAACATGACGACAGTCATGATTACGATGATGATTCTATTCATTATTTCTCCCCCTGAGTTGTTTCTTATCATTTGACAGGCTTCAAAAGCCCTTCAAGTCCTTTTACCACGATTTCATCATATGTTCCAATACCTTCCAGCACAATTGCCTTATCAGGATTCTCCTCTGAGAAAGCCTGACAGAGATATGAAATGCATGTGACATGACGAGCCACCCTCTGAATCAGAGGATAACCATTCTCAGGAACATCGAAATACACATAGCCATCACGATGTGCCTGAAGATAATTCGGTTCATTTCCGTTGACGATCAGATCTTCATCCATTTTCCCATGAAGCGGGCCCATCGACGGATTGTATGTCTCCATCAGAGTCATCATTGCAGAAGTATTATCGCCCAGGCTTCGATGAGAAAGCCCGTATGACGACTTGCCGGAATACTCGGCGCGCATGTCCAATCCATCAAGCTGCATTGAGAGAGCCATTGAGCTGGCAATTGACATGGCAGTGGAATTATCCTGCTTCCAGTTTACCATGGTGCAGTCCAGATAAAGGAATTCAGGAGAGCCCTCGTGCATGTCCATGACCAGATTCACATCTTCACTCTGAATCAGATCAAATATCCCATAACAGACTTTCTCCGTGAGAACGCCATCCGCCTTGCCATAATACATTCGATTGACATTCCTTATCTCGGCATTCTCGGTACCGACAAGCTTCCGTCCGGAAGTCCCTTTATAGAAACTTCTGTCAGGCCATTGATCAACGGGATTTGTCAGACGATTTCCTATTCGGAAAGTTCTTGTGCAGCCATCCGCCAGAGTTATATCAAACTTGTCCAGCATTCCATCAAGCGGTGAAGTATGGGTAAACCCGCTCTTGTTTGTCCAGGGAATCACAATGACTCTCCCTTGGTTGACCTTCAGGTTCTCCACCAGACTTATTGCACTGATCATGCCGGCAGATTCATTCGGATGAGTTCCCCCAAGTACAAGCAAAGTACCGCCGGGCTTTCCGCTGTCCAAGATGAACAGCTCGGTGTCTGAGGCTGTCCCCTTCAATCCAGGGGAATAATATGAGAGCATCCTTACATCGCTTACATGTGGGTTGTCAGCAATCTGCTCCTGAGCATGCATAGACAGAAAATCAATCGAGGCAGGAACTGCAAAAACCAGAGCGATCAATATGACGATGATGTTCTTGATATATGTCTTATTCATCACTCCTCCTACTTTATATGCAAAGCACGCAATGCAAACGTCACCAGAACCATCGCAATGCAAGCCAGTTCGTTGAAAGGCTTACGCCGCATCATTCCAAAAAGCAGCAGAAGTGAGAAAACTGAAATAATTAAATAATAGATCACCTGAATCATCTTCTTACTCCTCCTACAATACCAGAAAAGCCAATTTGTCACCAAACAGGACAAATGCCATTCCAACTGCAAGTACCAGCGAAGGTGCCATCCACATCTGCTTGATTGCACTTCCATATCCAACACCATTTATCTTCAGAGTGCTGCTTGTGAAATCAATCAGTCCTCCTCTTATCGAAATGGGAATAACAACTGCCAGTGCTGATGCCACGCCTGTGACAATCACCGGATTTGCAAGCCAGCCAATTGGGAATACAGCATAGGCAATCAGGAAGGCAGGAATGGATTCTCCAAGAAGAAATCCGATGACAACCGAGACTCCCATCAGCACCAGCATCACATTGATCGGATTGAAAGGCAGAATCAAAAGACTGAAATATCCCCGTATGCCAGACATGGAACTGACTTCAATGAAACTTCCCAACCCCATCATCAATGCCACAGGAACGACTACTCCCATCAATCCATCCGAAACTGCAATCAACGCCTGCCTTGCAGTCCAAGCTTTACAGTTGATGACCAGTACTGCAACAGTCATAGCCGAAAAAGCCAGAATATTTCCTCCAAGATATACAAAAGAAGAAAGCAGGCCATCGACAATGGTGAATAGCAACGATACACCTAGAGCCATGATATTGAATCTGCTGACCTTGATTGAGGTCTGGATCGATTTTACATCAGTGAGCGAACAGCAAGCCATGCTGAAGGATTTGGAAAAGGCAAATGCAATCAGGACAAAGGCGGGCAAGGCAAGAACAAGCAATGGAACGTAGAATCCCATGAAAGGAGTTGGAAGAACACTTCCTGCACCGTTGGAGGCAATCATTGCAGGAATGCAGTTTGGAGGCATTATCATACCGATGAACGCACCACTTGCTATCCCTCCGATAATCTTGGAATCGTTCACCCCGCCTTCCTTCATTCCCCTTGAGACAATAACTCCCGAAGTCATAATCGAAAAAGCAGCAGATCCACTGAACATCCCTGGCAGGGCAAGGAAGAAGAGGACAGCAAACGATTTGAGCAATCTGCTTTGAATGCGACAGATATGGTTGAATATCACATCCAATGTTCCCAGTTCATGGAAAAGATAGAACAGAACCGCACCGCTGCATACACTCAACGCAGAATCCAGCAAGCCGAATGGACCTTCGACAATCTCCCTGAATCGGATTCCCATCCCACAGGCCAGACTCCCCGCCACTGATGCGACCAGGAGAATCACCGGTGCCCATTTTCTATCACGTCTGGAAAACAAAGCTCCGATGATGCACACAAGAACCATGATTATCAATGTCAGTATTTCATTTCGCATTCACTGCTCTCCAATCAATATGCCGCGGCACCATAGTTCCTTCGGTTATCCCCGATGGCGTAGAATACCCCATCATCACCTATCTCTATCGCAGCCACACAGCCCACATGAGCACCAAACTCCCTGTCGGATTCAAGCAGTTCATAACCCATGTCTGCAATGTCCTGCCTGGTCTGTTCGCTGTATCTGCTTTCTATATATAGATTCTTAGAGATACCGTCACGCCAGCTGCGTGGGGCATTTACAGCCTGAGCCACGTTCATGTCAAAGTCAATGAAGTTGACCAGAGTGTTGTATGTGGCGGAAACCAGTGCCCAGTTGCCGGGTGATCCTGCGGCAAGAACCGGCTTGCCTGAGGAATCAGCCACAATCACTGGACATGTAGTGGATCTGACCCTTATGTAGGGCATCAGCTGATTGGCCCTGGCGTTCTTGATGTTGTTGAGATTTGACAGATGAGCATTGAACACAAAGCCCGTTCCGGGAACTGCAACTGCGCTTCCAAAATTGATTCCATTGGTATTCGTTGTGGATACGACATTCCCCATGCTGTCCGCGCATACCATGTGGCTTGTTCCGCCCTGATCCGATGTATTGGCTTTCAGAGCCGCCTTGCCTGTTTCAGAAAGAGAAATGCTTAGTCTCCCCGCCCTTGCAGTCTTGATTCTCGACCCGACTTCAATAGAACGGGAACGATTTTCTCCATATGATTTGGATGTCATCTCAGAAACTGGGATGTCATAATAATCAGGGTCTGCAATAAAAGCGACGCCATCCTGATAAGCCAATGCGTATGCGTCTGAAAGAATTCCAACGGTATCAGGACTGTCATGCCCATAATCCTTGAGATTGAAATTCTCTGTGATATTGAGCATCTCCAAAAGAGGAGCACCACCATTGGAAGGGCCTGTTGTTGTATAGACCTTGTATCCACGATATGTGGTTGACAACGGCTCTCTCTCCACACACTTGTACTGAGCGAAATCCTCATGCGTCAGAACTCCGCCGAGACTCTGGATATGGCTTACCATGCGATCAGTGAACTCGCTGTCATAGAATCCCTTGATTCCATCCCTGGCTATGATGTCCAAAGTATCGGCCAAGTCATTGTTGGTGATCATTTCGCCTTCATTCCAGAGGAATCCCTCATCAGTATACAGCCCCAAAGTGTAATCATAAGCCGAGAGATTCTCATAACGTCCTTCGATGTTGGCATTCCATCTTGCCGTGACAGGAAAACCATTGCGAGCAAGTTCAATAACGGGTCTGAGCACTTCTTCTGCCGTCATTGTCCCATATTTCTCCAATGCTGTCAGGGTTCCGTAAACCACACCAGGTATTGCAATGCCCTGAACCGAAGGAGGATTATCCGAAGAAGAGATATTCAAGGCTCCCGTCACTGCGGCGCCAGGAGCCTGAGTCATATATTCGATGTTGATGTAACGGTCTTCATTGGCTAGATAGATCATCATCTGCCCTGCACCGCCTATTCCAGTCGCAGCCGGTTCCAGCAATCCCACGGCATAGATCATTCCAACCGCCGCATCCACTGCATTTCCACCTCTTCTCATGATGTCAACTGCAATCTGAGAAGCAATGGGACTGGCACAGGCGGCGGCTCCGTTTCTACCTGCGGCTCCAGTGGAGAATATGTCCCCTTTTATCTCAAACACCTCTTCAACTTCAGGATGAACATCGACGGCATCCGCCTTTTTTTCTACTGGAGCAGTCTCGTTCACAACGGCAGACTGTGTCTGGGAAGCGACTTCAGCCGCAGGATTTTCGGTCTTGCCACAACCTGCAAAAGTCAGCAAGATCACAGCGACGAAACTGAGCAACAGCATTCCAACAAACAAATTCTTTCTTTTCTTTTGGGACATTTGAACACCTTTATTCCACTACAATAAATTCACAGCCGTTTCAGGGCTGTGAATATCCAGGATTTCTGATGATTCCAGAGAAATTTCTACAGGAACACTCTGATGGAAACAAGACCGCTGTCGGCATTGACTGTCATTGTCTCCGCTTCTTCAGCTCTTACCAATTTTTCATATCCATCAGAATATGTCAGGAGATAAAGAGCGGCATCATACATTCCCGTCTTCATGAAAGCATCTGAAAGAAGAAGGCCACTTTCCGGAATATAAGCAAAGGCTTCCTTTTCCATGACCAAATAACCAATATTGGAGACACCGGCATTTCTTGGCTGAACCCTGCCTAATGTGAAGAACTCCTTCTGCTTTCCGTTCTCCAAAGGAGCCTGGAATGCCATGTACTTCTCAAAGAACAGCTGGTATGGTTCGTTCTGGCTGTATCCATCCTTCCATGAAATCACCTGAACTTCTTCACATGGAGCTGTTCCGTACTTATCCAGAAGATCGGCGATTGACCAGCTGTCATAGAAGCTGCCAGCTCTGTTCTCGGTGTATTTCGGTGCTGTCTTGTAGACACCATCTGCACAAAGCATCACAGTGAATCTGCTTATTCCTTCAGCAGCAGGAATGCTGTTTCTGGTCAATCCCTTTGGAATCATGTACTTAAGCGCATCCAGATTCTTTGCTCCCTTGAGATCGACACATTCCTTTCCATCCATGACGATTTCATAATCCGCCAGCTCATCAGCCTTGAGCTCTACAGTTTCTCCTGTAACAGAGACGAATTCATAGGAGTCAGCAGCTACAAAGCCACTGTTAAAGAACAAGTCATCGACATTCCATCCGTCCTCAGGGACAAATAGGAAACCTTCGTTTCCAATTTTGCAGAATCCCTTGTACTTCACATCATAAGATTCCTTCTGCTGAGGGCCAACAAAGATATCATAATCAAAGGCGGGGTTGTCCTTCGTGAAACTTACGAACTTCTGTCTGAACACATTCAACGAAGTGCTGTCAATATAGAAATCGGTGAAGGCGACGATATCAGCCTGTGCGTCGGCCTTTGGCTGGAACCAGAAGTTTTCATCAATTATTTCCCCCAGATTGTAAGCCTTGTGGTATTCCTTGGCATTGTAGCATTGGGAAGAAAGAGGAAGATCGGCGAAGGCATCATTCATGATGATGATTTCCTGCATTCCAGGAATGCTTTCCGATGACGCCTGGGCAATCGCACTGCATAGAACAACGACTGCAATAAGTAAGACAGCAACTAGCTTTTTCATGTTGTTTCTCCTAAAACCGTATCTGGTGATTATTGTGAATGTCGACAAATAGATTGGTAATGCCAACTTGTAAAGTTTATGAGGTGAAGACTGATTTGTCAAATGTTATTTTCATAAGTAATGAATAAAATTGCAGACATTGCCAATCGTTGTGCATTTTTATGCAACAATCATTCCTTGAACAAGTCCTTGAACCTTCATGTCTTTTGGATATCAGGTTCAGCGATTCACCACGTTCTGTG
>JAAYFO010000056.1 GCA_012728215.1 Spirochaetales bacterium
ATTAATTCCAACGGTGCCACGACAGGTAAGTTCTACGAGAAGATGGACTATTCAGGATATGGCAACGTTGGCCTTTCCTTTGATCTGTTCTTTGTTCGTATCGGTCTTACTGCTGGTCTCGACTTTGCCTATCTTCCACAGAAAACAGCAGGAACGCAGTTCATTGTCGGACCTTCGACAATTAATGATCCGACCAGAAAGAAGCTTGTCGATTCCATGTCGGGTGGCGCAGATGATTTGAAGAACTGGGCAATGACCGCTCCTCTCAACATCAGAGCTACAGTTGATTTCCTTCTTGGAGACAATGTCACACTTGGTGTCTATGGATCACTTCCAACAAACATCAGCATTGCTACAATCAGCAATATGAAGGAGTGGAAGGATGCATACGAAGATGCCAAGACTGGTTGGGATAAGACCACTATCGGATTGTTCCTTGGATTCAATTTCCTTTAGGATTTGAAAAACCCAGCAATATCATGCCCTGTCGGAAGATGGGGCATTTTTATTTGCTTTGATGTATCTTTTTTTCCTGAGAGTTGTTATATTTATGTGGGCATCCGGAAGCCCCTGATTGTAGGTAGATAAATGAAGAAGTTGAAAATGGTGTTTCTAGTGGCAGTGATTTCCTGTATGTTGGTCTTTGCTGTATCCCAGGAACAGGATTGGTTTGACTTCTCTGTCGGAATAAGTTTTGCTCTTCGGGATGGATCGCTTGGAGCATTGAAGGATATCAAGGATTTCAGTGCCAAGGATCTGAAATTCGGTCTGGAAGCAAGAACCAAGCTGCTTTTTCTAGAGTTCGATATCTCAGGAAATCTCAGTGCCACTGACAAGAATGACTTGAAATTCTCAGGTCTGATGGTTGCTGGAATTTCCGAGGATCTTTTTGGTGTGGCCCGTTTGGGACTGTGTCTTGGTCCTGTGATTGATTATGTTCATGATGGGCAGAGGGGTACACTCATAATCGATGGGTCGCCGATTTCTGAAGTATCATTCTCTGATGCCTTGAACAAAAGTCACTTCCATCTAAGGGGAACTCTGGATTTTCTTCTTGGACCGGTCATAAAGCTTGGAGCGGCTGTATCAGTGCCGACTGACTTCACTTTGGAGAAGCATGATCTAAACAGCCTTCTTCCAACCAAGGAACGTTTTGCCGATTCTTCTTTTTCACTTGTCATTCAGATGACTTTGATCTGAATCAGAGCTGAATTCACATGTGTCCCTGATTAATGGGATGAATTATTCTGCAAAAACGGTATCATATCGGCACAAAGGGGTCGACCATGAAATATGATTTTAAGACAAAGATGGAGCGAGGTGGCAACGACGCCATTGCTCTGGATTCGTTGGGACAGCCAGGATTTGCACCAGGCCTGCCAAAGAAAGGCTTTGATGCGATTCCTATGTGGGTTGCAGACATGAACTTCCCAGTGCTTCCAGCGATACAGGATGCGATGATACAGCGAGTCAGACATCCTGCTTTTGGCTATTTCTCCCCACGAGATGAATACTACGATGGAATAATACGTTGGCAGGAAATCCGCCATGGACTGAAGGGGCTTCGTCCTCAGAACATAAGATATGAAAATGGAGTTCTCGGTGGTGTAATCTCAGCTTTGAATGTTTTCTGCAGTAAAGGGGACAAGATTTTGCTTCAGTCTCCGACCTATATTGGATTTACCGGCAGCCTTGAGAACAATGGCTATAAAATCATTCTCAATCCAATGAAGATTGATTCGCAAGGTGTCTGGCGGATCGACTTTGATGACATGGAGAGAAAGATAGTGGAGAACAATATCCATGCCACTGTCCTTTGTTCTCCTCACAATCCTTGCGGAAGGGTCTGGGAACGCTGGGAGATGGAAAAGGCGATGGATATCTTTCAGAAGCATGCTGTGAACATTGTGTCTGATGAAATCTGGTCGGATATAATTCTATTCGATAATGTTCATATCCCGACACTCGCGGTCAATGACTATGCCAGAAACCACACAGTCGCCCTCTATGCACCTTCCAAGACATTCAATCTTGCTGGTCTTGTTGGAAGCTACAGCGTTATTCTCAATGATGCTCTTGGTGACCGGGTAGAGAAGGAATCCAGTCTTTCTCATTACAACTCGATGAACTTGCTGTCAATGTATGCACTGATTGGAGCATATTGCGATGAAGGCTTTCAATGGGTTGACGAGCTTTGCCAGGTGCTTTCTCAGAATGTAGATTATGCAGTGCAATTCATAAGAAAACGCTTTGCAGGTGTCGATGTCCAAAGACCGCAGGGTACATACATGCTGTTTTTGGATTGCAGTCGCTGGTGTGAAATGACTGGAAAGACAATGGATCAGCTGTACAAGGCAGGAAGTGATGTAGGTGTGGCTTGGCAGGATGGACGGCCGTTCCATGGTCCGTGTTCGTTGCGGATGAATCTTGCCCTTCCGCTTGCCACTGTCACTGAGGCTTTCAATCGGCTCGACAGATATGTATTCAACTCATAGGTTGCTAGATGTTTGTTGTAACTTCCATGCTCCGTATGTTATTATCATATAAAGAGGTTTGCCATGAGTAAAGGTAAAGGTTTTTTCAAGGGACTGCTGGCTGCAATCATAATCTGCGCCCTGTCATTCGCTGTGATTTATTTTTTTGTCCCCGGAATGTCCGAGAAGTACTTCGGAATGAGTTTTAAAAATGGCGATGTTTCGGAAAAGATGGCTCAGAGCAAGGCTGATCTTGAAAAACTGACAGCAGAAATCCGGGTCAGTCTGAAGAATTCCGGTGCTACTGATGAGCAGATTTCAACGATTCTTGTCAGTCTTCGTGACTCTGAGGTGTGGAATACCATAAAGGAAGGATCTGCCGATGCTGCCAGAGAGGTTTCCTCATTTGTGAACAAAGCGGCCAAGGAACTGAAGATAGACGTGAGTCTGGATAGCCTGAGCAAGGCGATTTCCAATATTGATTTTGCACAATTGGGAAAGAATATCTCATCATTCGCTTCAGATCTGTATGATTCAATAATCGATAAGTTGAACTAGCGGTGAAGCGATGAGTGAGTATATCCAGAAAGGCCTGTTCGATGACATTGAAGAGATTGAAGATTCTGTCGTCCCAGTAAATGGGAATGCTGTTGCTGACGAAAAAGTCGAAGGACCTTCAGATGGAAAAAAGCTCTTCATCATTGATGGTTATGGAATAATCTATAGATCCTATTTTGCCTTCATATCCCGACCGCTCACCGACGGGCAGGGGCGTAACGTATCCGCAGTGTTCGGTTTCTTCAATACATTGCTGATGATCATATCCAAGTATAAGCCTGAGTATCTTTGTGTCGCCATGGATTCCCATGGCAAGACCTTTCGTCATGAGATGTTTCCGGAATACAAGGCCAACAGGGACCGTGCCCCTGAAGACCTCCATGCACAGGTTCCAATGATTCTCGATGTCCTGAAGGCTGTCGGCATACCTCATCGTCAGCAGGTCGGCATGGAGGCGGATGATATAATCGCAACCTTGTGCAGGGAAGCTGAAAAGAGCAACCTTCATTCAGTCGTAGTGACCGGTGACAAGGATCTGATGCAGTTGGTCAACGATGATGTCAATGTGCTGAGACCTCCAAGAAAAGGCGAGAAGGAATACATGATGTGCACCAGTGCGGAGGTTTCTGAAATATATGGAGTACGCCCTGATCAGATTGTGGATTATCTGACAATGATAGGTGACAGCTCTGACAATGTTCCTGGAATTGATGGCATAGGTCCAAAGGGTGCGGAACGGATTCTTTCCAAGTATGGAACTTTGGAAGAGGCTTATTCACATCTGGACGAGATGACGCCGGCAGTGAGATCGAAGCTGACTTTTGCTGTGGATCATGTGAAATTGTCTCATGATCTGATTCTTTTGAAAAACGACCTGTTTGAAGTCAAGGATTTTGATGCCGAGGGGTTCGGCTCCTTGAATCTGGATTGGGCATCTGCAGTGCCTCTTTTTGTTCAGATGAATTTCAAGTCTCTTGTCTCTCTCGCCGGAAAGCTTGGCAACAAGCAATCCTTCGACTCTGCTTCCGCTGCTAAGGCTGAAGTCCCGGTTTCCAATCAAGTCTCCAATCAACTTGTGGAGGATGGCTTTTCTGTCAGGATGTCGGATCATCCTGATTATCAGGCGGTACTTACCTTGGATCAGCTTGACCAGGCATTGATGGAAGCTGTGTCCGGCGGGGTGGTTGCGTTGGATACTGAGACTACAAGCATAGATGAGATGGAAGCTGACCTTGTCGGTTTTTCATTTTGCTCTCAGGTGGGAAAGGCCTGGTATGTTCCTCTTGTCTGCGAAGGCAGGAGGATGATGGAACAAAAACCTGTCCTTGACATTCTGAAGCGAAGACTTGAAGGGATAGGAGTCGTCGGCCAGAATCTGAAGTATGACTACAACGTGCTCAGAAGAGCCGGAGTTGTTCTTGGCAGGCTTCACTTTGATACCATGATAGCAGCCTGGCTTCTTTCTTCTGACAGTGGCGTGTACAATATGGACGACCTGGCTTCGCGTTATCTGGAATACGATACGGTGAAATTCGAGGACGTTGTTCCCAAAGACAAGCTTTTTTCAGACATCAGTCTGAACGATTCTGTGCGATACGGTGCTGAGGACAGCGATGTGACCTGGGCATTGTATAAGCTGTTCGAGCACAAGATGGAAAAGGCCGGCCTGATGAAGGTCTTCAATGAAATGGAAATGCCTCTGGTCAAGACGATCGCCGACATGGAATTCAATGGAATCTGCCTGGACAAGGATAGGATTGCCGGTCTTTCTGCAACTCTTGACGAAGAGAGAGTGGAAAACGAAAAGAAGATTTTCGAACTGTGCGGCAATGAATTCAATCTCAATTCTCCCAAGCAGCTTCAACAGGTTCTGTTCGTTGACAGAAATCTTCCTACTGGAAAGAAGACCAGGTCTGGATTCTCCACTGATTCCGATGTTCTTCAGAATCTGGCAGCCAGCACTGACGATCCTGTTCCCGAGCTGGTGCTTCGGAGCCGTTTTCTAACCAAGCTCCGCGGATATTGTGAAGGACTTCCGCCATTGGTCAATCCCCATTCAGGGCGTATTCACCCGAGCTTCTTGCAGACTGGAACTGGTACTGGAAGACTATCGTGCAAGAGTCCTAATCTTCAGAATATTCCAATCCGGTCCGAGGAAGGCAGGATGATACGTTCTGCATTCCCAGCATCAGAAGGCTGTCTTCTGCTTTCTGCGGACTACAGCCAGATTGAGCTTGTTGTACTGGCTCATTACAGTCAGGATCCTTCTCTTCTGGATGCGTTCAGAAGTGGAGATGATGTTCATAAAAGAACAGCTTCGTTGATTTTCGGCCAGCTGCCAGAGCTTGTCACCCCAGACCAAAGGAGAATTGCAAAGACAATAAACTTTGGAGTGATATATGGAATGTCCGCTTTCAGACTTTCCAATGAACTTGGAATATCACGAAGGGATGCGCAGGGCTTCATTGATTCTTATTTCCAGACGTACAGGGGAGTGGCTGATTTCATTCAAAGGACCCAGGATCAGGCGGCAAACGATCTTTCGATCAGGACTATGTTCGGGCATGTCAGACTGATTCCTCAGATGGCATCTTCCAACAAGGTAGAACTGGCAGGAGCACAGAGGATTGCAGTCAATTCCATAATCCAAGGCACTGCTGCGGAAATAATGAAGAAAGCTATGATAGGCATAGGATTGAAGCTGGAAGAAAGCGGGTTGAAGGCAAAGATGCTTCTTCAGGTCCATGACGAACTGATCTTCGAGGCTCCTTTGGAGGAAGTGGAGGATGTGACATCAATGGTGGAATATCAGATGACCCATGCAGCGAGTCTGTCTGTTCCTCTTAGATGCAGCATTGAAACAGGTTCTGACTGGGGGAAGATGCATTGACAAGGATAATTGGAGTCAGCGGGAAAAGCTGCAGTGGAAAGAATTATTTCGTCGAGTTGCTGAACAAGGAGACTGAATGGCCTGCTGTGGATGTGGATGTCATAGGCCATGACGTCATAGATCAGGCTGCCAGTGAGGTTGCGTCTGTATTTGGCAATGAAGTCATCCTGCCTGATGGAAAGGTCAATCGGAAGGCAGTAGGCCGAATTGTTTTTTCTGATTCAAGGAAACTTGAAAAGCTTGAGAGAATTGTCCATCCACGAATGGTCAAAAAGGTCAGAAGTGTGGCTGAGAATTGCAGAAGCTCAGTGCTGATTGTCAATGCAGCGATTCTCCACAGGATGAGATTGGATAGAATATGCGATTTGATAGTCTATGTGAAGGCACCGTTTAAAACGAGACTTTTCAGGGCAATGAAGCGTGATGGATGCACTAAGGATGCTTTTTTGAAGAGATGTCGGAGTCAAAGAGATATCAGCAGCCGTAATTTCTGCAAGGGAAAACAAGTAGTTGTAGTTGATAGCGGAGGGAGCATTCACCAAATTCATCGACAAATTAAGCGTATTTGTGGTATTATTTGTACTGAATGAAATTCAGAGGGTGAGAAATGGCGAAAAAGGGTCCAAAGATACTACTGGCAGTTTTTATAGTGATTCTGATTTATCTGATTGCTGTCATAATCATGACTCGACCGGGATATGAAGAGCATGTTAAGCAGCTGATTGCAAGAAAGAATGGGGATTCATATGCCGTCGTATCACTGAATGATGATATTCGAGCTGTTGTAAGAGAGGAGATTGCAGTCTCCAAGTCGGAAGAAGCCAATTTGCCGACTGCTCCAGTTCAGGTTGACACTGAGGCCATTGTCTCTGATGTACTTGCAGAGATCGATACTGATGCCATTGCAAAAAATGTGCTAGAGCAGATTGATACCGATGCCATAGTGTCCGAGGCTTCCGAAAAAGCCTATCAGCTGTCAATGAACAATCCTGTGGAAGTGACGTTGGAAGATGTCTCCCCTCTTGTACCGGACATTTTTGAAGCTGTCTCAACGGAGGTCTATTCGAAGATTCCAGAGATAGCAGAGCAGCTCAAGCCTGAAGTGATGAAATATGTGCCGGAAATGACGAAGGAAATCACTCCTGAAGTTCTTTCCAAGGTTCTTGATACGTTCTCTGATTCAAGCCAGCTTCAGAAGGCGATGGTCGATTGGATGGCGGAGAATCAGGATGCACTGGTGACAAGCATTATTTCCACTATTCTGAGTTCCAACGAACTTAGAACCAAGGTGCTCAATATCGTGATGTCTGATATGAAGAACCTTGCCCCTGCGATGCTCAAGGAAGCGGCCTTGGGTGATGGCGCCTTGCTTTCAGCATTGTTCATGTCTGCATTGGATTCAGACCCTGAGATATCACAGAAGCTTGTTTCAATAGTTCTGGACAACAAGGAAGAGCTTGCTGCCGCACTTGTGCAATATTTCAATATTCCAGCCACAGAGGAGCCGGCGAAAGCTGAGGCCGCAGAAGTGGTCACAGAGACAGAGGAGAAGGTTGAAGTGATTCCAGAGGCAGTCGAGGCTCCTGCAGTATCAAGCGAAGCTGTCAGTGAAGCAAACAAGGCACCTGCAGAAGAGCCTGCACCTGTCCAGGCGGAAACCTCCGCAGAGACAGTTCCTGCCGAAGCACCCGTTGCGGTCGCTGTCGTTTCTCCGGTTGCCGAAACCACAGTCGAACCAGCTATGACTGCTGCACCTGAGACGACTATGTCACAGCAGTTCTCTGGGGAGATCAAAGCCGATTCGCTGTTCTCTGAAAACAATCAGGTTCAGCAGCTGAGTGATGAGGAATTTGCAGCGAAGGAGTCGGTGATCAAGGATCAATTGGTCAACGATTTCAAGAATAAACTTAAGGACTGATGTCGGTTTCTTAGATCAGGGGCTTGATGAAAGCCCCTTTGTTGATTATGGGAGGACGGATGAGGATTGCTGCTTGTGCAGATTTGCATTTGGATAGAATACCTTCCTTTATGGATGGTTTCGATCAAGCGAGTGGGCATTATGCCATCGATGAGCTGACAGAATATCTCATAAACAATAATTATGATGTTCTGCTTCTTTGCGGCGATGTGATGGACCGTGAAGAATCGTGGTATTCCTGCTATGGTCCTCTGGTATCCAATCTTTCAAGATTGAAGAAAGCGGGAATAAATGTAATAGGCGTGGCAGGAAACCATGATGCAAATGTTTTTTCGCAGATAGCGAAAAGCGACAGCGACAAGCTTACCATATTGGGACGGCATGGAGAATGGGAGTACGAGGATTACAACGGAATCCGTTTCGTAGGATGGTCGTTTTCAGATTCATGGGAGAAGTCGGATCCAATGAAGTCGTACCCTGTCAAGTTTGGAGAGACAAGCATGCCTGTCATTGGCCTGCTTCATTGTGATGTGAATGATTCGCCTGTCAGTTCTAAATATGCAGGCGTTCTGACACGTGAATTGGAAGAATCCAACGTGAAGATCTGGATGCTTGGCCATATACATGCACCGAATTCCAATGGAAAGATCCATTACTGCGGATCGCCTTATCCATTGGACCGTTCAGAGACGGGATTCCATGGCATGTGGAGCTTTGAGGTTGTCGATGGTGTCGTGTCTTGCCCTGAGTTCATACATCTCAGCTCAACGGTGTACTATTCATGCAATGTTGATATCACTGGGGTGAAGGACGAAGAGGAATTCCAAAGCAGAATTCTGAAAAGCTGTCAGGAAACTGCAGATAGGATTTCATCTGAAGCAAAGATTCCGCTGAAAAGATTGATTTTTGAGCTAGTCTTGTCTGGCGACCTTGCCAGTGAACTGGATATGGAAGCCCTGCTCCATTCCGGTGATGGAATATTGAACTACTCTTTCGAGAAGGATGAAGTCAGCATAAGCATAAGCAACGTGAAGGATGAAACGCAGTTGGCTCTGGATTTGAATGACCTTGCCAGAAAGCCAGGACCTATAGGGGCTCTGGCCAGGACCCTTCTTTGTCCAAGTCAGGAAGTACTTGATAAGATGATCATGAAACTTGGACAGATGAAGACAATCCAGGCTTTTTCCTCGATGAGTTATTGCACGGAAGATGCTGAGAAATATCTGAAGGCTGCAGGAAAGAAGCTTCTGCATCAAATGCTTGAACAGGAGGCAAAAAGATGAGTGATCGATTCAAGGTTGATTCAGTAAAGATCTTCAAGGCCCCCGGCTTTCGCAGTGGAGAATTTCCTCAATTGCCACGGTTCTCAGCGGAACTCAATCTGGTCACAGGGAGAAATGGCTCTGGCAAGACTACGCTTTCCAATGTTCTGAGGAAGGTTATGTGGGAGGGAGACAGCCAGGGTTATGAGGCTTCTGCCATGGGATCAGTCAATGAGCATCAGTTTGAAATGAATCTTGATGGTGGAAAGCTGATCTGCAAGGATTCTGATGGTTCATCTAATTCACTTCCGAATCAGCCTCAGGGTGAAGGGATGGCTTATAGCCTGCCAATTGTGGATTTGCTGCAGAGCAGTGAAAAGGGCGAGGTCTTTGCCCAGAAGATTCAAAATGAGCTATTCTATGGCATTGATATCAATGCAGCCGCAACGAATGCCGGAAACGTTGCCAAAAAGCCAAATAATCTCAATAAGATCTATCAACAGGCCGAAGCCCGAAGAAAGGAACTTGTTTCCAAGCAGGAGAACGGCCGGTTTCTTCTTCATGAGATTGAAGATCTTCAACAGAGCATTGATCGACTCGCTGAGCTGATTAAAAGACAGGAAATCATCAGCGAAGCAATAAACCACAGAAAAAACATTGAAGCTTTGGACAAGCTGACCAGCCAGAAGGAGGCGTTTCCTCCTGCGATGGAGAAAATCACACCTGATACAGAATCCATCTATGATAATTGCAAGCATAGTTTGGAATTGGCTGAGAAGAATCTTGCTTCTGCACATTTTGAGATTGATTCGAAAAATGAAAGTCTTTCATCTTTTTCTCTTCCAGATAAATTGCTGTCGGACAGTAATGGAATGGCAAAAGTCAGGAAGACCCTGGCTGATTTGGGTGTCATTCAGAAGTCACTGCAGGAGCTGACTTTACATGTGAAAGAAAGCGAGGCGAGCTGTAATAACTTCAAGCAGCAGTATGGATGGCTGAACTTTGATACTATGCAGGATGACTTGCAGGTAAAGCTCGAAGCACTGCGAAGAACTTCCGCCTCATATGAGAAAGTCTGTGGTGAACTGCTGCTGGAAAAGCAGAAGCTGGAACGGCTGAAAGAGGCTTTTCAAGAGAATTTTGATGAGAATGAGCTGAAATTGCTTGAAAATGATCGATCCACTCTGATTCATGCAGTGAATGGGACTGGCCAGCACAAGGGATTCAGTCTTTGGACAATGCTGTTTTCTGTCATCATGCTGTCTGTTGGAGCATTGTTGTCAGTTTTCCTGAAAAGCTGGATTCCTTTTGCTTCTCTTTCTGCCTGCGCTGCGATAGGGTCATTGGTATTGCTGTTCAGAAAGAATGAATTTGGAGTTGATGTCCCCAAAGCGCTGATTGATAAGTATTTTGATTTCAATAAACGAAAGCCTACGCTTGATCAATGCATTCGTGTAATTGATGAGCTTACTGGCAAGCGTGAGAAGATGATTGAATCTCAGAAGCACGCTCAGCAGGTCACTCTGGCAGAACAGAGATATGATGAAGCTCTCTCAAGGTTTAATGACTGGGAGCATGAAAATGAAGAGGCTGCCAAGTCACTGGGAATAGATGCTTCATCAGCGGGATTTGAAAACTGTAGGTTCTTCAATTTTTCGAATGAACTGATCAGTTGGAGAAAAGCTGAAGAAGAGTATCAAAGAGCAGAATCCAAAAGGTTGAGCCTTGAACAGGAATCAGCCAGACTTCTGGATTTCTTTTCGCAGTTGGCGGACAAGAAAGTTGAATCGATCTCAGAGGCTCAGGCCTTGGGGGATTCGATGCTTCATGACCTTGAACAATACAGAAGCATTTCTGCTTCAAGAGATATCCTGCAAAAAGGTCTTGAGGGAATGGAGACTGATAGGTCAAGTGCCGCTTTGCAGATGGATCAGTTCTGGAAAGATCGTGACCTGGAGAGAGGAGACACAGTGACTCTTTCAAAGCTTTGCAGTGAATATGAAAGATATCGGGTTATCTGCAATGATATGAATAAGTATTCCAGTGAGTTGGCTTGTTCTGAGGAAGCGGGGAATCTGTCGCACAAGGAAATGAATGAACTTTTCACAATGTATGATGATGTTAAATCCCAGATTGAACAGATTGATCAGAATAAAGTGAAGCTTGGAAGCCTGAGGAATGAATACAGACACCTGACGAACTCAGATGAGCTTGCTCAGGCCAAGCTTGATTCTAATAGAGCCAAGGCCGATCTGGTTTTTGCATGGGATGAGTATGCACTGGCCAGTGCAGTGGAAATCGTCACTGAGGAAGTGAAGAAGGAGTCGCAGGACAAGGACCGCCCCAAGCTTCTGGAAAAAGCAAGTGAGAATCTGAAGCTGTTCACTAATGGCCGACATGATATTCGTTTTGGAGACGATGGATTCAGCTCGTTCGATTTTGCCAGAAACAGGTCGTTTGGCCTGAATGAACTTTCCAGCGGCACTCGTGTCCAGATGCTCATGGCACTTCGTCTGGCGGCAATAGAACAGGGTGAGACAGGTGTCTTCTATCCCTTGTTCCTTGATGAGGTGATTGCAAACAGTGATGATGAAAGGGCACTGGCCCTTGTTTCTGCTATAGCAGGAATTGCCCGAACCCGTCAGGTGTTCTATTTCACAGCTCAATTGGATGAGTGCGATAGAATCAAGGCAAGCTGTGATGCCAATGGCGTTGGTTTCAATCAGATAAGACTGAGCGATGGAGTCAAGAAATCCGAGCCAAAAGCCTTTGAGCCCCAGGTGAAGAAAAAATGGAATTTCGACTGTCAGTATGATCAATGGATGCTTGTCAATGGAGTTGGATCTGGAACGCTGTTCTTCGATGTCGGGCTACTTCCTCCCTGGTATCTTTTCTTCTCATTGGAACAGCTCAGAGAATGCCTCGACAAGGGCTTTGAGTACATCTATAATGTTCTGGCTTCAACTTCGTACAGGGGATCCTCTGTGGAGCAGATAGTCAGAGCCTTGGAGTTTGTCAATCAAAAAGCCAAGATCGGTCGTGCACCTAAGGTTGATGTCGATGTGCTGAATGACTATCCTTCCAAGCCTGATAAGACAGCATACTGGAAGTCGATGATCGAATATGTACAGGATATCAAGGAAATCGATGGCTTGGAACTGATTCAAAAAATCAACGATGGCAATTTCAAGAGATTCTCCCCTGCTGCATGTGATGAACTGAAGGATTATCTTGCCAATAAGGGATTTATCAGATTGGATATTCCAGTCATGGAAAATGCCCTGATTCTTGATGAGCTGTCTGAACTTCATCTCGGCGACAATGCATTTCATGCTGCCAAAAGATATTTGGATATGCTTACGTAGGTTGAAGAGCCAAGCTTGTATCTGATATAGTTTCTCTGCTATGGACTTAGAAATGATTAAGGCTCGAAGCCTTCTTTACAGGAATATCCGGAACTTCTTTGACAGTAGGAACTATCTTGAAGTCGAGACCCCGGTCTTGTCGCCTGGACTCATACCTGAACCGACTATTGAGAATTTCTCAACTCTTTTTCAGAATGAATTCGTTGGAACGCGTGAGTTATACATGGTCCCTTCGCCTGAAGTCTTCATGAAGAAGATCATTGCAGAAAGTCAGTCCAGCATATATCAGATTTCAAAGTGCTTCAGAAACAGCGAGCAGCTTGGAAGACTACACAATCCGGAATTCACAATGCTGGAATATTATACCGTAGGGTATGACGAGAAGGATTCCATAGGGTTGACTGAACAGTTGTTTGCCGAGACGGCTCTTGCTGGATGTCCTGAGGGCTTGAAGAATGGGTTTGAAGTAATCTCGATGGCAGATGTGCTCAAGAGAGAGACCGGACTGGACCTCGATGAATTGCAGGATTACAGGGTGCTTCTGAAGCGGGCAAGGGAACTGGGACTTGTCATTGATGAGAGCGTAAGAGAAGGATGGGATGATACCTTCAACCGAATCTTCATCAACTTCGTGGAGCCTTCGCTTGTTGGTCCAAGGCCCATCGTGATCACTGGTTATCCTCGTCAGATCGAATGTCTGGCAAAGGATGAGGGGATTGTAAAGAAAAGATGGGAGCTGTACTGGGAAGGTGTGGAGATTGCCAACTGCTATATGGAGGAGACTTCGCAGGCAAAAGTGGAAGACTACTGTCGGCGTGAGTATGCTGCGCTGTCAGCTTCCAGAGCAGCATCAGGAATGGTCATTCCTGATCTGGATGAGGATTTCTGCAGTATATTCGGTGGTCCTGAAGGTGTGAGATTCCCTGAGTGTTCAGGAGTTGCCATAGGTTTGGATCGTCTGCTTATGGTGGAATGTAAAAAAAATTCCATCGGAGATTTGATATTGTTTCCGTTTTCTGATATAATTTGAAAGTTAGTTAATTTTTGCATTAGAGGTGTTTTATGATAAAAGCAGGACAGATTGATAAGGGCACAGCTCTACTTATCAAGGGGCAGCCGTTTATCTGCGTTGATCGTGAATTTGTAAACCCTGGAAAGGGTTCCGCTTTCGTAAGGCTCAAGCTTAAGAGCCCTGCAACCGGTCAGGTGCTGGCTGAAACAATGAAGAGCCAGGATAACGCTGAGGATATCACGGTTGAGGATATGGATTTCCAGTATCAGTATAATGATGGTGAGCATTTCCATTTCATGAATGTAGAGACATTCGAAGATATGGCAGTTCCAATGCCTTCATTCCCGGACTATCAGTTCATAATGAAGGAAGGAGAAACCTATCGCTGCACAGTGTACAACGATGAGATTCTCGATGTTCAGGTTCCAAGCAAGGTTGTATATCTTGTCGCAGAAGCTGAGGATGCCATCAAGGGTGACACAGTCACTGGCGCAACGAAGTATGTCGTGACGGAAACAGGTCTCAAGGTGAGGGTTCCTATCTTCATCAAGCAGGGCGAGAAGATCCGTGTGAATACTGAGACGAAAGAGTATCTGGAAAGAGTCAATAACTGAGTCATGTCCCAGATACGAACACTGGAGGCACTGGAGGGATATCTTGATCTCACGGCTGATGAAAAAGCCTGGAGAGAAGATTCTTCTACGGTGCCTCTTGCCATAACTGAACATTACATGTCTCTCATTGATAAGGAGGATTCTTCTGATCCTCTGCGCAGGCAGGTTGTACCTTCTTCTGTGGAAAATCACAGTGCAGTCTGGGAGGACATGGATCCGCTTGCTGAGGAAGCTCACAGCGTGAATCATCGGCTCGTGCATCGATACAGGAACAGGGTCGCCTTTCTGGTGACTGACATCTGTCCTATGTATTGCCGACATTGTTTCAGAAGAAGATTCACTGGTACAATGCAAGGACCAGCCTCCCTCAGGGAGATTGAGGAAAGTGCCGGCTATGTGGCATCTCACTGCGAAGTCAAGGAGATTCTTCTTACTGGTGGGGATGTGCTGACCCTGTCAGATTCCTCGCTATCCAATCTTATTTCCATATTCAGGAAGGCAAGGCCGGATTTGATTATCAGACTTTGCACCAGATATCCAGTCAGTGATCCAAAAAGGATAGACAATGAGCTGATAAGAGTTCTTAAGTCCTTTGATTCGGCTCCGATATATGTGATGACTCAGTTCAACCATCCAAGAGAGCTTTGCGATGAAAGCAAAATAGCCATTTCACGTTTTCTGTCAGCTGGCTTTTCAGTATTCAACCAATCGGTTCTGCTGAGGAACGTCAATGACGACCCTGAGGTTCTTGCAAAGTTGTTCGAAGGACTTCTTGCTGTTGGAGTCAAGCCATACTATCTGTTCCAGGGAGATCTGGTAAGTGGGACTTCTGATTTTAGAGTTCCTCTGGAAAAGGGAATTGAGATCTTCAGGCAGTTATCTGAGTTGGTTTCTGGGCTGGCATTGCCTGTTTATGCCATTGATCTTCCCAATGGTGGAGGAAAGGTAACAATTGGCACAGGTGATCTGTCAAAGGATCCTTCAGGGGAGTTCTGGCAAATCAGGACACCAGATGGCAAGTGCGTGAAGTATCCGGCTATCTGATTGCAAGTGGCTTTGATTCTGCTGTATAATTTTCACTATGAAAAGCTATGTTTCTGATGACATGATATTTGCCTTGGCCACATGCGTGGGCAAAAGTGCCCTTGCAGTGTTCCGTGTAAGCGGAGAGGGAAGCATTGCTTCCTTTGCTTCCTGCTTTTCCAAACCTGAAAGGCTCTTGGCTGCAAAGACCAATACCCTCGTCTACGGGACCGTGACCGGCGTCGATGATGTGGTGGTTTCGGTCTACAGAAAGGGGCATGGGTATACAGGCGAGGAAGCTTTGGAGATTTCGTGCCATGGAAGCCTTGCATCAATTTCGCTGATGAACGAGAAGCTTTCGCAGCTGGGATTCAGACAGGCCGAACCTGGTGAATTCACTTTCAGGGCATTTCTTTCAGGAAAGATTGATCTTACACAGGCTGAGGCGGTGAACGAAATCGCACGTTCGCAGAGCAGACTTTCTCAGACTCTTGCCTTGGAGCGTCTTGGCGGTGCTCTTTCTGCAAGAATACATCGAAATCGGGATTTGCTGGCAGATGCCATGAGCGTAATCGAGGTTCAGCTGGACTATGCCGAAGATGAGATTGGAGGTGATACCTCTTTTCCTTTCGATGAAATAACCGATGCCCGTGACGATCTTGCAAAGCTTGCAGATACCTTCAGAACTGGATCTTTGATTGGACAGGGTGCCAAGATCGTTCTAGCCGGTGCAGCCAATGCTGGTAAATCGTCTCTTTTCAATCTTTTTCTCAAGACAGACCGTTCCATAGTCAGTGCAGTTCCTGGAACGACACGTGATTTCATTGAGAGCAACTGTGAGATAGCAGGAATAAATGTCCGGCTTTTCGATACCGCTGGATTGAGAACTGCGGGAGAGGAAATCGAGGCCGAAGGAATCAAGCGGACCAAGGCTCTGATGCGGAGTTCCGATCTCCTGCTGTATCTTGTTGATTCATCGGATCCGGAAGATGGGTATGAAAGTATCAGTGAACGATTGGAGAAAGAAATTCCTGGAGTGGAGAAGCTTTTTGTATGGAACAAGACCGATCTTCCTTCTGCATTCGAAATGCCTGAAGGATTCATAGAGCTTTCAGTTGATTCCGCTGAAGGATTTGAAGCCCTTGTCAGCGGTATCGTGAGTTCGCTTGGAATGGTTTCGGATTCGAATGGCTGCGAACTGCTGATAGAGAGTCCAAGACAGCATCGGAGCCTGGTGGAATCGGTGCGGTCTCTTGACAGTGTGCTGAGTTTGGCAAGGGAAGAAGAATGCCTCGACATCATCTCGGTGGAGATGAAGGAAGCACTGGATCAGCTTGGATATATCTGTGGAGAGCTTACAAGCGATGATGTGCTGGATAGAATATTCAGCAGTTTCTGTGTAGGAAAGTAATATGGATTATGATGTTATAGTAGTAGGTGGAGGTCATGCAGGCATTGAGGCTTCGCTGGCTGCCGCCAGGACTGGATTTCGGACGCTGATGGTCACTCAGAGTCTCGATACGATAGGACGTCTCTCCTGCAATCCTGCGATAGGTGGATTGGCAAAGGGAAATATTGTAAGAGAAGTCGATGCCATGGGCGGACAGATGGGCAAGCTGATAGATGCGACTTTGGTCCAGTACCGTGTCCTTAACCGGCGGCGTGGTCCTGCGGTACAGGCTCCCCGTGCACAGGCGGATAAGTTCTCTTACAGCCGACTGGCAAAGGAAACGCTTGAGCATCAGCAGAATCTGACGCTGTTCATGGATACTGTTGTCGGGCTTCTTGTGGAACCCGATGGAAGAACCGTGTGTGGGATCACCACAGGAAGAGGAAATAGAATCAGCTCCAAAGCTGTCGTAGTGACGACAGGAACCTTCATGGATGGCAGGATATTCATTGGTGAATATGATGCTGCTGAAGGAAGATTAGGCGAGGAAGGGGCTTTTGGCCTTGGCGACTGCCTAAGGAGAATGGGACTTGAGACTGCAAGACTCAAGACAGGGACCTGTGCACGTGTTGACTCCCGGTCATTGGATTTCTCCAAGATGGAACGGCAGGATGGTGATGATCCGATTGAACCGTTCTCTTTTGAGAATCATGTCAATTCCCGTGTCCAGGTGCCATGCTGGATCACGTATACCAATGAAAGGACTCACAAGATCATTTTTGATAACATTTCCCGTTCACCGCTTTATGGTGGAAAGATCGTAGGCAAGGGACCTCGGTACTGTCCTTCGATCGAGGATAAGGTGGTTCGTTTCTCTCAGAGAGACAGACACCAGATATTTGTGGAACCTGAAGGCTCGGGGACGGTGGAAATGTATCTCAACGGGCTTTCTTCATCACTTCCTGAGGATGTTCAGAATGATTTCATACATTCGGTGGAAGGATTGGAGAATGCATTGGTGATGCGACCTGCCTATGCGGTTGAGTATGATTTCGTATTCCCTACCCAGTTGAAGCTTTCTCTGGAATGCAAGAAATATGACAATCTCTTCTTTGCCGGCCAGACCAACGGAACCAGTGGCTATGAGGAAGCGGCTTGTCAGGGGCTGATCGCCGGCATAAATGCAGTTCAGAAGATCAGGGGAGAACAGCCGCTTGTCATTTCCAGGACTGAAGCCTATACGGGTGTGCTCATTGATGACCTGGTGACCAAGGGAACCAAGGAGCCGTACAGGATGTTCACAAGCAGAGCTGAGTACAGGCTGAACCTCAGGCATGACACCTGTGACCTCCGCCTGACTCCAAAGGCCGCGGCTTTTGGACTGTGCTCTGAACAGCGTATGGCGAACCTTGAGAAGAAAATTGATCTCATCAGTGATCTGAAGCAGTGTCTCCTTCATTCCAAGACAGGTGGAATGAATGCAGTGCAGGCTTTGAAACATCCTGAGATAGATTTGGACAAAATCAAGGATGATGTTCCCGAATTGATGAATTATCCTGAAGAGATACGTAATATTGTTCAACAGGATATCAAGTATGAAGGATACATAAAGAGGGAAGACCGACAGGTTGAGAGATTCGATAAGCTTGACAACCTGATCATTCCGCCCGATTTTGATTATCGTGCCATGGAAGGACTGAGTCAGGAATCAAGAGAGAAGCTTGAAAAGATTGCTCCATCAAACATCGGGCAGGCTTCAAGAATCAGCGGAGTCAGAACTTCTGACATCGCCTTGCTGATGGTTTATCTACGGAGGCGTAATGGCTGATATTCTTCGTTCTTCCTTGAAGCAAATGGATATACCTTTCACAGATGCCATGATAGGACAGCTGGAAAGGCATCTGGAAGAGATCAGACTTTTCAATCCATCATACAAGCTGGTAAGCGATCCTTACAACACATGGATCACAAGACATGTCCTGGATAGTCTTTCTGGGTATCATGTGATCCGTGATGAAGCAAGACAGGACTTTTCTGTCGCTGATCTTGGATCTGGTGCAGGTTTTCCTGGTGTGCCTCTTGCAATCATGATGCCGGATATCAGATTCACTCTTGTCGAGCGAATGGGAAGAAGGGCGGGTTTCTTGAAAAACGTTCTTGCCACCACTGGTTTGTACAATCGGACCTCCTTGATTTCCTCCGATGTAAGGCAGGTGAATGAGAAGTTCGACATGGTGGTCATGCGTGCGTTTCATCCCTTGTACGACATTGCAGCCATCTCATCGGCACTTCTGACGCCGAATGGTTCGATTCTGGCATACAAGGCCACTGATGCCTATCTGAATGATGAGTTGGATGAACTGGAAAGACGTCTTCCTGGGAAATTCAAGGCTCAGATAATCGAGGTCGCCGTTCCTGGTCTGAAAGGGCAGAGAAAGCTGTGTCTTCTCAAGTTCAGGTGATTGGTTCACATAGAGTTTCAATAATGATATATTGTAATGTGTCTTGGAGGAACGATGGGCAGAAAATTCAATGTTAGGGTAATCTTTTTTGCGCTGCTGCTGTTGGCATCCTGTTTTTGCCTCCTGATAGTCGCTCTTCCTTTCTTCACCGTGAATCATGATCTGGGGGTGGGCTTTCTGGCTGACAGTGGCCAATTCCTTCAGAATAATTTTGGATTTCTGAAAAGTGATGATGATTTGCAATTTTTATCACTTGTTCCAGTCACAGCATATCTTTTTCTTCTTACCATGTGGACGCTTCATCTGCATCGAAAAGTCAGAAACTATGCCAGTATATTTCTCTCCATTCCGATTTTCTTCACCCTACGGCTTCTTTTCATCCTGGAACAGGGCATCAAAATGCCTTTTTTCCTTGATTACATAAACATCCTGCATGACAAATGGATCGTGCTTCTCATACTTCTATTGGAAGTGACGATCTATTCCATAGTCACAAGTGTCCTGTATAGATTACGCAGAAAAAAGAGCATGGATCAGGACCCTGTTAAATGCCCAAAGAGGAAAAAAGCGAAAAAGACTGAAAAAAACGATGAGAAGGACAATGAGACGACGGTGGCTGCTTCAGAACCCACCGAAGCGGTTTCCTCTCAGATTCTTGACACTGCAGTTCCAGTGTTTGTCAAATTCAAAGAAGTCACCTCTTCTGTCGAAGTCTCAACTGATGGACAGCCTGATCAGGTAGCAGAAGTGGTGGATCAAGCACCAGCCTCCGAGAAGAAGGAGACAATTCCATCTTCGGTCAGCATCGGCATATATGATGTTGTACGCAAGGAAGCAGATTTGACTAATGAGCAGAAGGCCAGAAATCAGAACTCATGGAAAAGCTTTCAGCCTGGAAACCTTACGAAGAAGGTTGCTGAGGATGAGCAGACTTTCAAGAAAATGATGGAGTTGGAACGCCAGGCGAAGGAAGAACGCAACCGTAGAATGGCAGCTGAAGCTGTCATTGCACAGATGGAAGCCGAGAAGAAGGCCGCTGAAGTCGAAGAACAGAAGATGGCAGAAGAAGCAAGGCAGGCAATAGCAGAAGCTTTTGCAGCCGCAGAGCAGGAAACCATCAACCGTGCAGTAGCGGAAGCCGCACATAAGGAAGTTGAAAATGAATCCGCTCCTGCTGCTCCTGAAGCCCTGCCTGTGGCAGAAGAGAGCAGAGATGGATGGGATCATAATGATGAAGAAGATTACGACCTCTATTCGGGAGTTGGTGGATTGGGGCACGCCGAACAGGCTGCTTCATCCAATCAGTTCCTTCTGAACAGGCAGGACCTGATGTATCAATTCCCTCCAAAGGCACTTCTCAAGGTGTATGCACGTGATACTTCAAGTGAACATGATGAAGCGACAATCAAGAGAGGAAAAACGATTGTAGACACTTTGAGCCAGTTCAAGGTTGACTGTACGCTTGTGGGCATCACTCGAGGTCCCACCGTCACGATGTTCGAGATAGCGCTTGCACCTGGTGTGAAGATTTCTGCTGTCACCGGTCTGACCGACAATATTGCAATGGATCTTGCTGTATCCCAGGTGAGGTTGCTTACCCCAATTCCCGGCAAGCAGGCAATTGGCGTGGAAGTACCGAATTTCAGACGTGATACTATTGGATTTTCGGAGATAGTCGATTCGCTGGATACTTCCAAGATGAAGATTCCAATGGTTCTGGGAAAGAAGATCACAGGTGAGAAAGTGGCAATGGATCTTGCCGCGGCTCCTCATGTGCTCATTGCAGGAGCCACCGGAAGTGGAAAGAGCGTATGTGTGAACTCAATGATCTGCTCCATTCTCTATACCAAGACACCAAAGCAGGTCAGGATGATAATGGTGGATCCGAAGATTGTGGAGTTGAAGATCTACAATGGAATTCCTCATCTTCTCACTCCGGTGATCACAGACCCAAAGAAAGCGATCAAGGCCATGCAGTTCTGTCTGGAAGAGATGGAGCGTCGTTATCATGTCATAGGTTCAGTTAACGTAAGGAATATTTCTGCGTATAACGAAAAGATCGATGCCGAGCATTTGGCTAGAGAGAAGATGCCGTATATCATCGTCATAATGGATGAGTTTGCCGATCTCATGGCTGTGGCTGGAAAGGAGCTTGAGATGTTGCTTCATAGGCTCAGCGCCATGGCCCGTGCTGTTGGAATCCATCTTGTCTTCGCCACTCAGAGACCTTCCGCTGATGTCGTTACAGGACTGATCAAGAACAATCTTCCGACAAAGATTGCATTCTCGGTCACCAACCAGATAAACAGCAAGATAATTATTGACTGCAGCGGTGCTGAGAAGCTTCTGGGCAAAGGCGACATGCTCTACACCACCAGTTCAATCAGAGACCCGGAGAGAATACAGGGTGCCTTTCTCAGTGATTCAGAAGTGGAGGCCATTGCCGATTTCGTCAAGACTCAGGGCAAGCCTGATTATCTGGATGAAGCGCTGTTTGAAGATAATGAACCGGTTTCTGATGATTTTGATGACAGCGAGTCAGCATTGTCGGGTGATGATGCGATATTCGAGAAGGCCTTGAAGATTGTTTGTGACCGGCAAAGTGCCAGTGCATCATATTTGCAGAGACGTCTCTGCATAGGTTATAACAAAGCTGCACGTCTTGTGGAAAAGATGGAGGAGCTTGGATATGTCGGGCCTGCAAGAGGGTCCAAGCCAAGGGAACTGCTGAAGTTCCCTGATTGATAGGAGAAATAATGAAACTTGGTGATCATGCGATTCGAAATGGGGAGTTGATTTCCCCTTCGGATGCTGTTCTTCCGATAACATTGAGAGAAGTCCAGTGCAATTTCAGTGTATATGAGGCATTGAGAGTGATAGAAGGGAAAGTGGTGCATCTTTTGGAGCATCTTGCAAGATTGAAGGAATCTGCAGAACTGATACACTTGACCTATGGCTTTTCAGATGAACAGATTGGGGAGTGGATTTTCAAGCTCATAAGAACTGATGCGATAGATTTCGCAACACTTAGGGTGCTGATAGTCGGAGGATTGGAACCGATTCTCTTTGTCACTGCCGCACCGATTCTTGAATATCCTCAGAGCATGTATGATGAAGGAGTGTACTGCACAGTCTATGAAGGCGAGCGTTTCATGCCGCAATGCAAGACAAGCAACCTCCTTCTTAACTACTTGGCTTTGGAGGATTCGAAACGCAGAGGAGGCTTTGAAGCTCTTCTGATCGATGGAAACGGGTGCATCAGAGAGGGCACCCGTAGCAATTTCTACGGGTTCAGGGACAATGTCCTTCATACGGCTCCGCTGGAAATGGTTCTCGATGGCATAACACGCCAAAGCGTGCTTAAGGCAACTGCAGGCCTTGGCATCAAGGTCATTGAAAAGGCCATCGAGTATGATAACCTGGAGTATTACGATGAAGTCTTCATCTCTGCCACAAGCATGGCAGCCATGCCGATAAGGCAGATAGAAGGCCTTGTCTTCCCAGGCGACCATAAGCGAACGCTGGAACTCTGTAGGATTGTGAGAAACAGGGAGTTGGATAGTACAATATGAAATTTCAAGAACTCAATCTGCACCCAGAGGTGCTTGCCGGCATAGAGAAAGCCGGTTTTGCTGACTGTACTGACGTGCAGTCGAAAGTCTGTCCCATAAGCATTCAGGGACGGGATGTGATGGCTCGCTCCAAGACTGGAAGCGGAAAGACAGCAGTGTTCGTGATAACGATTCTGGAGAAGATTGCAAGGGAAAGAGCCGAAGGACGTCATCCGAAGGCAATGATAGTCAGCCCAACGCGGGAACTTGCCCTTCAGATTGCATCTGATGCAGAGATTCTTTCGTCAGGCATGAGCGATGTGAGGGTTGAATGCTTTTATGGCGGTGTTGGTTATGACAAGCAGAAGAAGGCTCTATCCGAAGGTGTGGACATCTATGTCGGAACTCCCGGAAGGCTTCTGGATTTCATGAATTCAAACGGGATTCTCTTTTCCACCATCTCAATGTTCGTGGTGGATGAAGCTGACAGGATGTTCGACATGGGTTTCTATCCTGATATCCAGAGGATGTTTGCGGCGCTTCCGGACAAGACTAAGAGGCAGACGATGATGTTCAGCGCCACTCTTTCAACCAAGGTCAGGAATCTGGCATGGAACTACATGAACAATCCTGAGGAAATAGAGCTTGAGCCTGAGGAAATCACAGTGAACGCCATCGTTCAGGAGCTGTATCATACTACTCGTCATGATAAGTTCAAGCTGCTTCTTCATCTGTTGAAGAAGGAGAATCCGTCCTCTGTTCTGATTTTCGCCAACACTAAGTACATGACAGTGGATGTTTCAGAAAGGCTGAAGCTCAATGGGTACAATGTCGCCTGCCTGATGGGTGACATGCCTCAGGAAAAGCGCCAGAAGGCACTTGAACGGATGAGGGACAACAAGATCTGGGGACTCGTAGCTACGGATGTAGCGGCAAGAGGACTTCAGATTGATGATCTGCCGCTTGTGATCAACTATGATATTCCAGAAGACTTTGAGAGCTACGTCCATCGAATTGGAAGAACAGCCCGCGCTGGAAAGAATGGTAAGGCGATTACCCTTGCGGATGAAGAATATGTATGGGGTCTGGAAGCGATAGAGAACTACATACAGATGAAGATACCTGTCATGTGGGCAGACAGCACCGATGATGTTGAGGATTTGTCAGCAGGTAAGAAGATATACAACAAGGAGCATCTTGCCGGAGTCACTTCAACTTATTCCCACGGGAAGAGACCTGCAAGACCGAATGGAAGGGGACCTGTCCGTAGTCCAAAGCGTGCTAATGTCAGCAAAGTCGCAGACAAGCGGAGAAGTAGCTATGTCCGTAAGGATGCCATTGATGACGCCAAGCTTTCGCGAATGTCGCAGGACGAAAGGCTGGCCTATTATCGAAAGGAGTTCTTTGCAGAAGAAAAGAGGGATGACGAGATCAGAAAGCCACAGCCTGCCAATAAGGCACCGGCTTCAAAAAAGCCAAGACCTCAAAGCCGCCCTTGTTCAGCTGCCTCTTCTCAAAGGGATAAGGTTCAAGTCGGTAATTCGAAGCCAGCCAAAGTTCAGCCGAAGCCGGCTCAGAAGGGGCTGAAGG
>JAAYFO010000057.1 GCA_012728215.1 Spirochaetales bacterium
ACAACGACTAAGCTTGGATCGCCAAACCTTGTTGACTATGCTTGTGATTCCATCTATCTGGACGACTCTATCATCAGCTCTCCAAAAGCCAAGGGAACAACTGAATTCCTCGCTTGGCCATTTTCATCTGATAAGGTCTGCAGCCCACCTTTTGAACTCATATCCAGACTGGTCGGTCTATATGACATCATTCTGATAGAAGCTGATGGTGCCAAACACCTTCCATTGAAACTTCATGGCCCACATGAGCCTGTTGTGATTCCGCAGACCACAACCACCATTGCGATGGCAGGAATCAGGGAGTGGGGAAACTTGGCCAATCCATCGAACTTCTTCAACTTCCAGATGCTTGCTGATTCCATTTTAATCAACGAAGATCTGATAGCTTTACTTCTTGATTCACCAAATGGACTTCTTAAAAACGCAGTCGGAAGGAAGATTGTTCTTGTCAACCAAGCCGAGATAGTGACAGCAGCTATTGATTATTCACGTTTTAGAAAGTATTTTGAAGATACATACCTGACAAGCATAAAGGAGAATTGGATTGAACTCACATGACATAATCATAGTACGTGGTGCAGGAGATCTTGCAACAGGAGTCATCGCCATGCTTCACCAGGCTGGCTTTTGTGTGATTGCAACTGAATCGGAAGAACCGACATGCATCAGAAGGACAGTGAGCTTCGCAGAGACACTCTATGCACAATCTCTCTCAATCGAAGGGATTCATTCGGAATATGCAAAAGACATTCAGTCAGCCACACGTCTTATCGAGCAGGGCATTGTACCTGTGATGATTGATCCTGAATGCAGGATTGTTTCGGAAATCAATCCTGACATCGTTGTCGATGCCATCATCGCAAAGAAGAACCTTGGAACCAGAATCGACATGGCTCCACTTGTGATTGCACTTGGTCCAGGATTCACTGCAGGAGTGGACTGCCACTATGTCATCGAGACACAGCGCGGCCACAACCTTGGCAGAGTCATCTCCAGCGGGACTGCAGCAGCCAATACTGGAATTCCTGGCATGATTGGCGGATTTGGCAAGGAACGTGTCATTCACAGCCCGGCCTCAGGTGTATTCGTTGAAATCTGCAAGATCGGAGACAGTGTCCATGAAAATCAGACTGTTGCACAGATTGCCAAGGATGAAGGTGGCGCTGTTGATGTAAAGGCCAATATTCCCGGATGTCTTCGAGGCCTTCTCCATGGCGGACTGGAAGTATTCCAGGGCATGAAGGTCGGAGATGTGGATCCAAGGGACGATGCTTGCTACTGCTACACGATAAGCGACAAGGCCAGGACTATCGCCGGTGGGGTGCTTCAGCTGGTGACCGCCTTCCATAATTCCAGACGCTGACTCAGCAATCAGCCACAGCACAAGACTAAGTCATTTATCTGATGTAAATCAAACAGGGGATGTTTCGAAACACCCCCTGTTTTTCAATCTTCATCAATCCAGGTGCAGGACAAAAGCCCTGATTGCCTTGGATTGACTTCTTTTATTTCGCCAAAGCCTGAGCAACGGCAACTGCCACTGCAACAGTGGCTCCTACCATCGGATTGTTTCCCATTCCGAGGAATCCCATCATCTCCACATGAGCTGGAACAGATGAGGAGCCCGCAAACTGTGCATCAGAGTGCATTCTGCCCATTGTATCAGTCATGCCATAGGAAGCAGGACCGGCACCCATGTTATCTGGATGGAGTGTGCGTCCTGTGCCACCGCCGGAAGCTACGGAGAAGTACTTCTTGCCCTGTTCGATGCATTCCTTCTTGTAGGTTCCTGCAACTGGATGCTGGAATCTTGTCGGGTTGGTTGAGTTTCCAGTGATGGAGATATCGACACCTTCATGATGCATGATGGCAACGCCTTCTCTTACATCATCAGCGCCATAGCATCTCACTGCGGCTCTCTCGCCCTTGGAATAAGCAATCTCACGAACAATCTTCAGATCTCCAGTGTAGTAATCAAACTTTGTCTGGACATAGGTAAATCCATTGATTCTGGAAATAATCATTGCCGCATCCTTGCCAAGTCCATTGAGGATGACTCTGAGTGGGGTTTTTCTTGCCTTGTTTGCGTTTCTTGTGATTCCGATTGCACCTTCAGCAGCAGCGAAGGACTCATGACCAGCAAGGAATGCGAAGCACTTGGTCTCGTCTCTAAGAAGCATGGCTCCCAGATTTCCATGACCGATTCCAATCTTTCTGTCATCAGCTACCGAGCCAGGAATGCAGAACGACTGAAGTCCGATTCCGATTGCTTCAGCTGCTTCTGCAGCAGTCTTGACGCCTTTCTTGATGGCAATTGCAGAACCAACTGTATAAGCCCAGCCAGCATCTTCGAAAGCGATTGGCTGAACACCCTTGACGATTTCATATGGGTTGATTCCAGCCTTGTCACAGATTTCCTTGCATTCATCAACCGAAGCAATATTGTATTCAGAAAGGACCTTGTTGATCTTGTCAATTCTTCTTTCATAGTTCTCGAAAGTAATCATGGCTTATTCCTCCCTCGGGTCGATGTATTTGGCAGCCTCTGCGAAGCGTCCATAAGTGCTTGTGGCCTTCTTTAGAGCTTCGTTGGCATCAATGCCCTTCTTGATGAAATCCATCATCTTTCCAAGGCTTATGAACTCATATCCGATGATCTGATTCTCGGCATCGACAGCAAGTCTGTTGATATAGCCTTCGGTCAGTTCCAGATATCTGGATCCCTTGGCCTTTGTTCCGAAGGTTGTCCCGATCTGGCTTCTCATTCCCTTTCCCAGATCCTCGAGGCTGGCACCGATCGGCAATCCACCCTCAGAGAATGCAGTCTGAGTACGGCCATAGACAATCTGAAGGAACAGCTCTCTCATTGCAACGTTGATTGCATCGCAGACAAGGTCTGTGTTCAGAGCCTCAAGCAAGGTCTTTCCTGGAAGAATTTCTGATGCCATTGCCGCAGAATGAGTCATTCCGCTGCATCCAAGCGTCTCCACCAAAGCTTCCTCGATGATTCCATCCTTGACATTGAGAGTGAGCTTGCATGCTCCCTGCTGTGGTGCGCACCATCCAATGCCATGTGTAAGGCCACTGATATCAGTTATTTCCTTGGACTGCACCCATTTTCCCTCTTCTGGGATTGGGGCTGGCCCATGGTTTGCACCCTTGGCTATCGGGCACATGTGCTGGACTTCCGTTGAGTAAATCATTTTACCCTCCTAAATCTATTTCTTTCCCTAAACAAACCGGACACTCACTGACTTTGTCACCTGGTATCCGCATATGCAGGTCATCTTATCATTAAAACCGCCATGCAAGCAATTGCATAGGCTGGAACTCATGCTATTTTCGAAAAAAAGTCGGTTCAGTTAAACATAAGCAGAACCCTGAATACTATCTACCGAGTTCCTTCAGGCACATATCAGGATAGTTTGATATCACGCTTCTTGCCTTGCAACGAATGAGAGGTTCCATCTCTTTTGGAGTATTCACAGTCCAGACATTCATCTCGACTCCGGTTCTTCTGCAATCATCCACCATGGCCTGATCCACAAGATGGAAGTCAGGGTGAAGATACTCAATACCATGGTCCTTGGCCAGATAAGCCACTCTCTTGACATCCTGCTCTTTTGCGAAAAGCAGACCACATGGAATCTCAGGAGCAATGCTCTTGCAACGCACAACGGAGAGCCAGTTGAATGAGGAGAATATGACTCTGTCCTGAATGCCGAAGCGGTAAACCATATCAACAGTCTTCCTCTCTATATCCTGATACCACCAGTCTCCTGACTTGATCTCAATATTGGTGACAATCTTCTGCCCGGATGCAAATGTGCAATACTCCTCGAACGACGGAATGCTTTCATCAAAACGGTCATTCTGAGTCTTGGAAGCCTTGATCTGCTCCAGTTCGCTTCGAAGATAATTGCAGACGAAACCTTCCTTGCCGGTTGTCCTTGCCAATGCCTCGTCGTGGATCACCATCAGCTCTCCATCCTTGGAAAGATGCACATCCAGCTCTATGCCATCGGCACCGACTTCCACTGCCTTGCGAAAAGCCAGCATTGTATTCTCGGGATAATTCCCAGAAAAACCTCTATGCCCAAACACCAACATATGATGCCTCCTGATAGCAGGATATTAACAGAAATCAGTCTTTTCAACCAGATATGCAGCCTTTGGCAGAACAAGCAAGTCTTCTTTCTGACAAACCTGACAAACCGTCGTTCCAAGAGCCGGTCGCTATGGAATAAAACAAGGCAAAATGATATAAATCAAAAGAATCGGAGGCGTCATTTGGCCAGAATCGCTATCGCAGATTTCCTGTTCTACTTAAGTTCAGCTGCATTTTATCCCTATCTTCAGATCATTCTCAGAAACAACGGTTATCATCACTCATCAGTAGGGTTGATTCTGGCAATCGGAGAAGCTGCGTCAGTGGTCATACCTCTTCTTGTGGCAAATCTGGCAGACAGAACCGGCAAGCGAAGACTGTGTGTCATATTCTGCATTCTTCTGGCAATTCTACTGTTCGTTCCGGTAAGCACTTCAACAACAGCATGGATAACCATACTGGCGATGTTCTTCTGCAGAGGGCTCTACTCATGCCTGAACCCGCTTCTAGACTCGATTGCGACTACTTACCTTGAGGGCGATTCAAGCAAATATTCAACGGTAAGGACAATCGGCACTCTTGGATACGTCCTTGCATGCTTCTTCTTTGGTTTATCTGGGATTATTCAATCCGGAAACAACACCACCATTTTAAAAACTTTCATTATCTGTGGCACTGCATTTGGTGTCTATTGCCTTACTCTCCCCAAAATGATTGATTCCGGCATAATGTCCAGACGGATTGCAAAAGGAGACATCAAGGTATACCGACACTCAGACGACCACAGCCGTCCAAGATACGGTTCGCCTTATGAAAAGTCATTCGTGATCTTCATAATTGCCACTTTTTTTCTCAAGCTTGGAAACTCGGCAATAGAAAGACTTCTATCATCATATATGACTGAAGTCATGAAGCTGGGTGACAACTTCATAAACTATGTTGCACTGGGAAGCACAGCGGAGATTGCAATCATGCTGCTTTCAGGATATCTGATAAAAAAGAAGAACGTTCCACCTACACTATTAGTCATACTGGGAGGACTTGGCCTGTGTGCCAGACTTCTTATTTACGCTGTATGGTCATCAATGCCGGCATTCATAATTGCTCAGCTGCTCCATGGCCTTACATTCGGCGCCACTCAGATTGGATCGGTTATGTTCATCGCCAAGAGCGTTCCAAAGGAGAATGCATCCATGGCCATGAGTATCTATACTTGCATCGGAACCAGTCTCCCCAATACCATTGGTTCACTTTTGGGTGGATGGATCATTGAAAGCCAAGGTTATGAGATGATGTTTGTAATGTACTCAGCCTTTGCACTCGTAGGAACAATGATCTTCATAATCACTAATCGGAGTCTTTCGGTGAAGAAATAGTAACTTCTGATATTCAGGCAAAGGACTCGATCATGAAAATCAATATCTTTTGTCAATCAAAGCTGCCCTTGACTTTCGCAGATTGTCCAGAACCTCATCGGAACGCATCAGTGAAACGCCAACTGCTATGGCATCTATGACCGAAAGCTGAGCAATTCGGGAAGTCATAGGCTCAAACTTGAAATTGGTTTCCGGGGCATCCACACAAAGGACATGCTTGGAAACCTTCGTTACAGGAGATTTTATAGTACTGACAATGGAAATTGTTTCAGCTTGTGATTTGTTCGCCACATTTAGGACTTCGACGATATCCTTTGTTGACCCCGAGTGCGAAATAGCAATGAATATCTCACCGGGCTTCATCATGGAAGCTGTTTCCAGCTGAAACAACCTCGGAAATTGCAGATAGATGCTTCCCACATCGATAATCAAGACTGAAGCCATCATTGTCATAGCTGATAGTGGAAAAACCCTTTGAAGCCATCCTGGCTAGAAATTCATCAGCACCTTCTACAATCAGGCTATCAACCATAGGTCCTGTGATTCGATCAATGAATGGAGTCGGAACTTCAACAAGGAATGGGTCGGTTTCATTATCCCTTCCCCATTCCTGATGAGAAAAACCCCGAAGGTTTTCCGAAGATATTTCCACATTGAAATCAACATCTTCTTCTGCAAGAATCATTGAAGACCAAAATGCCAAATCAGCTGTCTTCTCTGGGACAATAAAAGCATTGTTCGTCGGATAAGTTATCGATGCTTCGTGCAAGTCAAAAGCATAGTCAACATGCTCGTTTCGAATCAGGTCCATTATGGCTGCTCCGACTCTCTCAACCATCCGACCATTTGCCCTTCCTGGATAGCTTCTATTGAGATTGCGGGAATCCTCATAACAAAGCTTGGTATTTGATGGATACTGAATGAACACCAAAGGATCCGGCCACTGGTCAAGAGGACTGGAAAGCCGCGAACCGACTTTGAAGCTTCTCCCACCGTTTGCTGTTTTGATCGTGTATGAGGCAGGATAGGCAAAACCTGGCAGTCCTGTCGATGAAGCAATCATATTGGCCACAGGAAGAACTATTACCCTGCCCTTTTCGAGCTTCAGATTTTCCATCAGCAAATAAGAAGACAGAATCGCTCCTGACTCGTTTGGATGGGTGCCGCTCATCACAAAGAGAGTTCCCCCTTCGACGCCCGAATCAAAGAAATAGACAGGAGCATCACAATCAGTCCCCTTCAGAAAGACATTATAATCCGACAGTCTCCCGACTTTGACAAGACAATCAGAAGGAAAGAAACTATCATGTAAGTTTCGAATCTGCCAGAATTCAATCCCTGCAATCACCGTAATGACCGTGAAAAGCAATAGAATAAGAATTTTTCGAAACAGAACCTTATTCACCTTCATTCCTTGCTTTTTTTCTGAACACTCCAAATATCAGAACAAGAATGCATAATGCAATTGTCGTCATGATTATCGGCACATTGTATTCAAATGATGAATAGACCTTGCCATTCCCTGGCTCTTCCTGTGGAACCGCATCATAGGCAATACCATTCTGAGCAGCAAGCAATTTGACATTCAGCAGATTCAGAACCGGTATCCCCTGTGCTGCATATTCGTAGCATAGACCTCGATTGATGATATTCGGAATCGGTGGAGCCTTTATGACAAGCCCCTGTGGAAAGTTCAGCGTATAGGAGGATATTCCTTCGTTTGGAGCGGCACCTCCGACATTTACAAAGAGTTTGACATCATCTCCAAACAAGGCCAGCCTGCGCATTATGCTGTCTTGAAGGCTATCATAGTAGATGAATTCCGCCCCGCTTTTCTGTGAGGCCTCAATGCAAAGCTGCTTTGACAGACCTGCGGTATCCTCATAGAGAAAGCCTTCCATCACCCCGCCACCCTGGTCATTCGGGCCACCGGCAGAGACAGCAAGAAGATCAAAGTCTGCAAATCCATTGTCTTTCAACGAAAAGAGAATGTCAAAGATATTGAATTCCGGTCTGGTTGCACCGTGCATCGAAGAACCGCAGGAAGCAATGACTTTGGCTTTCAGCCCCATCTCTTTTGCAGCAATGGTGGTTGCAATCACGAATCCAGGAAATGAGCCACTGGTTCCAATAGCCACGGCATCTCCTTTTTTCAATCCTGCTTCATGAAAATACCTGATTATCGCTGCGGCGAAATTGGGATTCAGCGTGGTTCTCTTGGCATCGACAGACCCGGGAGTACTTGTAAGTTCGGTGAACTCCGGTCCAATCAGTCCCGTGGAATTCAGATCCTCTCCTTCTATCTCAATTCCCTTCGCAAGTATTTCCTTCTTGAGGACTGTTTCAGCATTCTTCATGCTCATCGCAGCATCAAGCTGCATCTGCTGATACTCGCTTTGTTCAATGCCGCTTGTAATCAAGCAACCGGCAATTCCTGCAAACAGCACCAGTGCTGAAATCAATAAGTATTTCAAATCTATCTTTGCTGGCCTGCCTATCATCTTGTGCCTCATACTATTCCAGAATGGATGATCAGCCATATAAGACCGGATATGATTACAATTGCAATGATTGTCTTGAAGATACCTTGCTTTTCCATATCATTTGCAATCAAGCCGGAGATGATATAGCCGACAAGACGGAAATCCGCATTGATACCCGCCAGAAGGATAAGGCTTCCATCCACGATTTGTGAAAGAAAAATGCTTAGAAGAATGGTAAGCATGAATCTTCTTCGTCCAAAAAGAATGATGTATCTCTGAAGCAGCTTTACAATCAGGCATATGATGATTGCCATCGAAAGAGTCGAGATTATCCGATAAGGCTGCTCAAAGTAGAATGCAAGATACCCTGCACTGATCATACCACCTGACAATATGCCAAGAAACTCAGAACTCAGAAAACCCAGAACTATACTTATCACAACTGCTGTCTGCAACATGTCTATCTTTTTTCTCCCATGCACATCTCAAGCAAAGCGTTTCCTCCGCCCTTGATATTTCCCAATCCAAGAAAAACAGTCTCATCTGAATCGGAATTGAATTTCTGATAAAGATCTGAAACACTTATGCTCATTGCATTGACTCCAGAAGACTTGAAAAATCTCATTACCTTGTCTGGATAATCACCAATGCAATAAACACAAGTAATTAAGTGGCCCTTGGCCTTTAATATCTTCTTCATCAGAATTATTCTATACTCTCTATCACTTCTGTTGTTGAAAATCACACAAAGGTTTTTTCCCAAAGCCTGATTGTACTTGGCATCATCAATAGCCTGCGACATGCAGTGATAATCATTTATGGAAAATGAGGGAATCAGAAGACTACCGTTTCTCCCCATGATACTGTCTTGTAATCCAACATCAGGAATAGCTTTTCCAATGGCTTGAAGAACCAAAGACTCACTTATTCCAAGCAAGTTGCACAGAGCAACTGCAAGACTGACATTGCTGTTGTGAACAGGAATTCTGGAATCAAGATTCATTTCCTGATAATTCTTCTCAGCAACTAGATGAAACCGGCTTCCTCGTTCTTCACAGAATGGCTTATATTCGCTCTCAGTAAAAAAACCATCGCACCCCGGATATATTGAATTGGCAAGAGTCCAGATTGTCTCTTCTTTTGTCGAACCGATTTCTGCAACATGGTCAACATATGAATTGGAGATAATCACATGTGTAGGCTTTATCAGCATTCTGGAAAAAGCCTTCTGGTATTCGGCACCTAAAGCCATGCATTCAACAACAACGCAATCAGCTTTCTCATGGCTGCAAAGTCTGATGAACGGAACCATTTCCGTTATCCTTGCAGGAAGTCGTCTTATAAAAGGTTCTGAAGTTCCGTCATGATGAAGTATCCGTGCTTCAGATCCTGTGGTCCTACCTACTGCCCTATATCCATTTTCGTTAAGAACAGCAGTGAGAAGCGAACAAATACTGGTTTTTCCTCTTGTTCCATTCACAAGAATTCTGACTGGAATCTCCTTCAGCCTTTTCTGATGAAAGGCGTTCTCCACAATTCCAATCAATATCAGCAATAAAATTACGACACCTGAAAAAACCATATATTTCTTAACAACAGAGGTGCTGCTAAAAACAACACCCCTGAATTCGTTTATTCTATATCACTGAATGGAATCAGTAAATAGTGTCATAAATCAACGCCTTGGATTTTGCAACGAAGGTGTTGAATCCATCCGCTGTCAGATTATCTGAAAGCTTGATAAGGATCTCTCCTGGTCTTGGATTCGAAAACTCT
>JAAYFO010000058.1 GCA_012728215.1 Spirochaetales bacterium
ATTGCCAAGTCGTATGAGCTGATGGTCCAGATCAAGCCTGATGCGCTTCTGATTCTCGGTGACACCAACTCTTGCCTGTCTGCTATCAGCGCCAAGAGGCTTCACATTCCAATCTTCCACATGGAAGCCGGCAACCGCTGCTTCGATGAGTGCCTTCCCGAGGAGACGAACCGCCGCATCGTGGATCACATCTCCGATGTGAACATGTGCTACAGCGAGCATGCAAGACGTTACCTCAATGCCGAGGGCACTGCCAAGGAAAGGACTTTCGTCACAGGCTCTCCTATGGCAGAGGTCCTTCATGCAAACCTTGCAAAGATCGAAGCCTCGGACATCCACAAGCGCCTGGGGCTGGAGAAGGGCAAGTACATCCTGCTTTCCGCCCATCGCGAGGAGAACATCGACACTGAGGAGAACTTCTTCTCTCTTATGAACGCAGTCAATGCAATGGCTGAAAAGTACGATATGCCTATCCTGTATTCATGCCACCCGCGGTCGGCCAAGTACATCGAGAAGAGAGGCTTCAAGTTCGACAAGAGGGTCATCGCCCACAAGCCGCTTGGGTTCCATGATTACAACTGCCTTCAGATGAACGCTTTCGCAGTGGTCTCTGATTCAGGGACTCTTCCTGAAGAGTCATCGTTCTTCCTTTCTGTAGGTCATCCGTTCCCTGCAGTGTGCATCAGAACCTCCACAGAGCGTCCTGAGGCGCTGGACAAAGGAAACTTCATCATTGCCGGAATAACGACAGAGCAGGTCCTTCAAGCCGTTGATACAGCTGTTGCAATGAACAGTGCCGGCGACTATGGAATCCCTGTTCCGTATTACACTGAGGAGAATGTCTCCACCAAGGTTGTTAAGATAATCCAGTCCTATACTGGAATTGTAAACAAAATGGTCTGGAGAAAACCTCAGAAATAGTGCATCTTCTGCTGCGTCAGGCGAAGCATTGTGGTTTGGCATAATTAAATAGACTCAGTTTCAATCTGGCTAGATATTGGAATTCTGAAGTGGTTGAATTATGATATAGAGAAATTAGGGGAAAAGTAGGGAAAATTTCCTTAATTTGTTGATTCAATGCAGAATGCATGCTAATATCAGAACATGATAGAGAAGCCACCAGCAATAAAACAGACTGACCCTTCACGGATTCTTGATATTCTTCTGAATCCTGACTATGAGGATGCATTTTCAAAAATTGAGAATGACTATCTCTATTGGACCAAAGCGAAATACTACTGTCCAAATAGCATACAGCCTGAGGACTTCTGGGCTGCCATAAGATTCAAGCGGCGTCTTTCCATGCAGAGGATTTTGTTCGGAAAATATGTTTTTTTCTTCAATCTGACTGATTATATGCAGCAATTGCTGCATGAATTTGATATGCGTTTCGGGGGTTCTCTTTCTTCGGAGAATTTAATATCGGACAAGAGCAGACAATATTTTCTTATCAGCTCTCTAATGGAGGAAGCTATTGCTTCCAGCCAGATGGAAGGTGCGCTTACGACGCGCAAGGATGCCAAATCAATGCTTCGTAAGCAGCTGAAGCCAAAAGACAAAAGCCAGCAGATGATCTTGAATAATTACAATACCATCCGGTTTCTTTCTGATCACAAAGAGGAAAAACTATCCAGAGAGCTTATTCTTGAAGTCCATAAGATGATATCGGGAAAAACTCTGGAAAGAGAAAGTGATGAGGGAAAGTTCAGATCTGACGATAGCATTGTCGTCTCAAACGGAATAACAGGGGAAATTGCTCATGAACCTCCCTCCTTTATTGCGATTGAAGGGATGATTCAGCAGATCTGTGACTTTGCAAATTCACCAAAACCATTCATCCATCCAATAATCAAGGCCATAATCATTCACTTCATGATTTCTTTTCTGCATCCATTTGTTGATGGAAACGGTAGAACTGCACGTTCCCTGTTCTACTGGTATATGCTGAAAAATGGTTATTGGCTCACCGAATTTCTTTCTATATCGAGAATTATCTACAGAAGCAAATCTCAATATGAAAACGCATTTATTTATTCTGAACAAGATGACTTGGACCTGGGTTATTTCATTCATTACAATATGACTGTACTGGATAAGGCCTATTCTGAATTGACGCATTATCTTGAAAGAAAATCCAAGGAGGAGAATGCAGTTCTGAAATATCGGAACATCCCTGGAATCAATGAAAGGCAGGCCAGGGTTCTGAAGTTCTATTCGGAAAAACCGGATAGCATTGTTGTCAGCAAGGAATTGGAGTCTCTGCTGAATGTTTCGGTCAAGACAATCAGGTCTGATCTTGAGGGACTAGTGAAGCTCCATCTTCTTGATAGAATTCCATTGAACCGCCGGTTAATGGGCTATGCTTTGAGCAAGGATGCGGGCAAAATGCTAGCTTGTTCCAATTGAATATTCCGTGAAAAAAGAGAAAATAGGGGAAATTTATAGAAAATTTCCTCTAATGGTTTTCTCAGTATTGGGGAATAAAAAGACAGATCCTGTGCTACAGTATCCGATGCGGATTGAAACGCAAAAGGATGCTCAAATATGTGAAGAAGGTTCTGTAAGGTTAGTGCAGATTGGAAGTGTTTGCAGTTGTTAAGAATCTGCTCAGTATGGGAAATGTTTTTTTTGCCTACAAGTAATGAAAGCAGGTCGACAATTCGCTGCGGATTTCTATTTATTTCAAAAATGGATTTGAGCTCATCTTCTTTGTCAAAGTAAAATATACTACATAGCTTTCATAGAAATTCTTGCCGAATTCCTTCATCAGCCAGTTTTCCTACTTGACATGGACCTTTTGACACCATCGGTTTACGGTCCCTACTGGATTTCCATTGCATTGCCAGGCCAACTGATATCTATGGCAGGGGAGAACGAGCAGTGAAAAAATGCTTATACGGTTATGTGACGCCTGTGTCAATACAAGTTCGCAATTTCATGTTGAATAAGTCATGAGAAGCCACACTCATCATGCAACCTCTTCCAATTTCACTCTCTGTTCAGTCAACGACTGGACACTTACATATGCTCTTCCCGATTGCCACTCCTC
>JAAYFO010000003.1 GCA_012728215.1 Spirochaetales bacterium
AAATAATGCTAGAATTTTTTTCATTTTTTTCCTCCTTGGCATGTTTGCCATATAAAAACGAATACTGGTTCATTCTAGCTTGGGATTGCATTTCTGCGTTTAATATTCATTAACAACATAATTGTGCACATATGTAGAAAAAAAAGAATTGTTCAGCTTGTGGGTTTTTTTGAATAATAAATGTCTGCTGTTTAGGATATTATTTCAATTTGAATCGCTTGGTGAGTGATTTGAGGCAGGTGTTTGTGTGCAATTCTGTCATTGGTGCATTTGAAACGATGGTTCTGTTGATGGGTGTGCTGGATGTTTGGACAAGAAAAAAGGCTACCCGAATTTTTTCGGATAGCCTTGTCATCTACACTAAGTTATTGAATGGAATCAATAAGCCTTGGATGAATGAAGCTTTCTGACTTTCTTCATCTGCTTTCTTGCATTGGCCTTGTTGACTCTGTTTCTGATGGTCGATGGCTTCTCGTAATGTTCGCGAAGTTTCCACTCGCGGATGATGCCTTCCTTCTCAACCATTCTCTTGAAACGCTTGATGGATTTCTCCAGCGGCTCGTTCTCTTCTACTCTTACAAATGCCATATAACTCACCCCCTTTGCCAAAGCCGGCTCGGACTGTCTGAAATAATGCCTGCTTGTCTGGATTTAGTCAATAACCAAGAGCTGATAATTAATAAAAACAATCTGTCGTTCTGTGCTTTTGAGGATGTTTCAGCTTTTTTGTAAAGCTTCAGGCTCACAAAATGGGAACAAGCTTGCCCAAAAGCAGGAACGTCAACGGATAGTTTTTCTGCAGGTGATTTTTTCTGTTCGTAACCGAGGTCAAATATGTTGCATTTTGTTGCAAGTGTGATATGCTTGAACCAGATGGAGTCCTGTGATTCCGTAAACGTTCTTTCTATGGAGAAAAAAATGGAAAGCAAGCTTATTGTTGTTGCAATCGGAGGAAATTCTCTGATAGAGGATCCGAAGCACGTTTCTGTTGATGCTCAGTATGAGGCAGCCAGGAAGACTGCCGCTCATATCGCACATCTGATAAAAGAGGGGCACAGAGTTGTCATAGTTCATGGAAACGGGCCACAGGTCGGTTTCATTCTTCTCAGAGCCGAATACAGCTCTGACATTCTCCATCCAGTCCCTCTGGATTCCTGTGTGGCGGACACTCAGGGTGCCATCGGGTATCAGCTTCAGATGGCGCTTCGGAATGAAATGGGCAAGATTGGCTGTCAGCGTGAAGTGGTGACAGTGGTGACTCAGGTGGAAGTGTCACCCAATGATCCTTCGTTCCAGAAACCGACAAAACCGATCGGTTCGTTCATGACCAAGGAAGATGCCGAGAAGAAGGTGCGTGACCACGGATGGGCTGTGGTAGAGGATGCAGGAAGAGGTTATCGAAGAGTCGTTCCAAGTCCGAAGCCTATCGATATTGTGGAACTTGAGACAGTCAGGTCTCTTCTGGAGCATGGCGAGATTGTGATTGCCGCTGGTGGCGGAGGCATTCCCGTAAGAAGGGATGCTGATGGCTTGCTGCATGGACTCGAGGCTGTAGTAGACAAGGATTATGCCGCTGCTCTCATGGCAAAGAGGCTTAATGCCGATATGTTCGTGATATCCACAGCTGTCCCTGAGGTGTGCCTGAATTATGGTAAGCCAAATCAGAAACAGCTTTCATCCATGACTCTGGCAGAAGCTGCGCAATACACTGCAGAAGGCCAGTTCGCACCGGGAAGCATGCTTCCTAAAGTGAACGCCATGGCGGATTTTGTGAAGTCAACCGGAAACCTTGGAATAATCACCGATCCTGAGAATCTCTACGATGCCGTATATCACGGCCGTGGAACCAGGATGATTTTATAGTCATTTTGTGAGATTGTGGTCGCCTGTGAGATAGGACAGGAAGGCGTTTGAGCTCATCTGTTCGACCAGTGCGGCCATCATCTCCGGAGTGTCGTCCTTGACGTCGTTAGTCAGCCATTCCTTCAGCACTCCCATGCTGCCATTGGCGGTGAATGTGAATAGGTAGTTCAAGGTCTTGAGAGGAATCATTGGTACACGTTCGTGCCAAAGACCTATGAACTTGTTGCGGACCAGATTGAGAATCTGAGAGATGAATTCCTGGTCGCTGTTGTTTGAAAGGACGATGGTGCAGAGATCCTTGTTCTGCTCGATGGAAGTGAAGACGTTGAGCAGAAGATCATACAGGGAACTTGTGTCGATGATTGATTCGATGGGAGTCTCGATCTCTTCCAGAAGGCTTTCCTTTATCTGCTGATAGAGGTCGTTCGGATCCTTGTAGTATGCGTAGAAGGTTCCACGATTCAGATCAGCCTGATTGCAGATATCGGTTACGGATATCTTGCTGATTGGTCTTTCTGATATGAGAGACAGGAAACTCTGTCTTATCATCATCTTGGTGTATCTCACTCTGCGGTCACTGCTGTCAATATTGCCTTTTCTCTTCATTTTTTTTCCCAATGTGATTTCTATGACAATATAACATCATTCTGAACAAAAATAAACAGTTTGTTCATTTCTTTATCGATATCTTTGACCAAATTCCTGACCATTTCTTCGACTTTGCAATTGATTGACAAGGGGTGGTGCGTTTTTTCTTTGATTGGGATATAATGTCGGCATGACTGAAGAAACAAAGAAGATGATTGCGGAATTCACCGCACAGAGAAACTGGGATCAGTACCATTCTCCAAAGAATCTGGCTATCTCGATATCGCTTGAAGCAGCCGAGCTTCTTGAGAACTTCCAGTGGGTGGAGAGTGATGAGGCAGTATCAGGAAAGCTGCCAAAGATAGAGGAAGAGCTGGCGGATGTGCTTGTCTACTGCGAGCAGCTATGTGCAAAGCTTGGGCTGGACCAAGATGAAATCATCGCCAGAAAGATGGAGAAGAACGAGCGAAAGTATCCTGTGGACAAGGCCTATGGCTCTTGTCTCAAATACGACGAGCTTTGATTGACGATTCATCTGATTGTTGATCAGCGTGTCTTTCCAACTCCTATCTTCGGACACCATGAGGCAAAGGGGCATTTGCTGCAGTGAGGACTGACTGAGGTGCAGATGTTCTGCCCGTATGTGACAAGCAGTTCGTTCAATGCAATCCAGTAACGCCTGGGCATGACTTTCTGCAATTCCTTCTCGCTTTGCTCGGGAGTCTTAGTCTCTATCCATCCCAGACGGTTGGATATCTGGTGGACATGGCAGTCCACGCAGATTGCGTCAATTCCAAAACCAAGATTCAGCACGAGATTAGCAGTCTTGATTCCAACTCCGGGCAGCTTCATCATCTTTTCGGCACTTGACGGGACTTCTCCATTGTATTGAGAAATGAGAATCTTTGAAATTTTTTGCAGATTCGCTGCCTTGGTATGGTAGAATCCCACAGGAAATATCGTTTCTTCTATGGTGCCTGCATCCAGCTGAAGCATGGCCTGGGGAGTTGGCGCTATGGAGAGGATTCTCTTGCTTGCCTCCAATGTCACATCATCCTTGGTGCGCAGTGAAAGCAGCGTTGAAACAAGCACTGCGAAAGGATTGCGCTGTTCTTCCTGAATGATTGAAACCGCAGGAACCTTGGCCTGGACTTCCACAAGTGCCTGCTTGGCCTGATTGAAGAATCCATCCCAGAACTCATCAGTGTATTTCATGTGCTCTCCTTTGTCAGAAATCTCCCAATGCTTCTGACAGCCTTCTAAAAGAATAGCAGAAAAAGGATGATGTGTCACAAATAATATGTTGTTGACTGATATATTTGTATTTGTTAGATTTGAGTTAGGTAGGACTAACTATGGAAGCCAGCTTCAACGTGATGGGCATGATGTGCAGCGGTTGTTCGGCAGCAGTGACGAAGGCTGTGACGAATCTCAAGGGAGTGTTTCAGGTGGATGTCGATCTGCTTGGCAAGTCGATGTATGTACGGTTCGACGAGAAACTGGTTACTGTCCAGATGATGATCGAGGCTGTTCAAAAAGCTGGATATGAGGCAGCATTGCAGAATTATCCCCCAAAGAGTCCTGATGGTCCGGTCAAAGGGTCAGAGAAAGCTTCTTCAAGACAGGAAACAACTGCGGTCATTGCAATGCCTTCTGAAAAAAGACGTCTTGCAGTCTCAATCCCAGTTCTTGTCATTCTCATGTATGTAGCGATGGCTCATCACATGATGTGGCCATTGCCTCAATTCTTGTCAGAAAGCCCGCTGACGCTGGCGCTTGCTCAGCTGCTGCTGACTCTTCCCATTGTGATTGTCAACCGTAGATTCTTCATCAGCGGTTTCAGGGCGTTGTTCCATCTTTCTCCAAATATGGACAGCCTCGTAGCTGTGGGAGCGACATCGGCAATTGTCTATGGAATCTGGAATGTTGTCATGATAGCCTTCGCATCGAATCCCGATTCCGCTTGGAACTATGCTTCCCATCTGTACTTCGAGTCAGGAGCGATGATACTTACACTGGTCACAGTGGGTAAGTATCTCGAGGAACGTGCCAAGAAACGGACAACAGGTGCCGTTGAGAAGCTGATTGACCTATCTCCTCAGAAAGCGACCGTCAGCAGGGATGGAAAGGATGTTGTCGTAGGTGTCGAGGAGCTTCGAAAGGGTGACATCGTCATAGTCAGGCCTGGCGAAAGGATTCCAGTCGATGGCAAGGTTGTCGGCGGTTCCTCCTCGGTGGATGAATCGTCCATAACCGGAGAAAGCCTGCCAGTGGACAAGATGGAAGGGTCTTCAGTGATTTCCGCAACGATGAACATCGCCGGGACCTTGATGGTTGAGGCCGAACGGGTAGGAAGCGACACGACTCTTTCCCAGATAATCGCAATGGTCAAGCGAAGTGGGGCAAGCAAGGCACCGATAGCGAGGATAGCCGACAAGGTTGCAGGGATATTCGTTCCAGTCGTGATGGGACTGTCCTTGCTGGTATTGATCCTCTGGCTGGCTTTGGGCTATGGCATGGAACTTGCTCTCACGCTTGGAATCTCAGTGCTTGTGATATCCTGTCCGTGCGCTCTTGGTCTGGCCACTCCAGTGGCTGTCACTGTGGCTATAGGAAGGCTTGCTTCTCAGGGAATTCTTGTCAAGTCAGCTGAAGTGATTGAGAATGCAGGCAGTCTTTCCGCTGTCGTCCTGGACAAGACAGGAACAATAACAGAGGGCAAGCCAGGGTTGGTCGGCTCTGTGCTCTGCCCCGGTTCTTTGGAAGTTGATCTGGAAACTGCCGCGGTATCACTGGAACGATTGTCCGAACACGTTCTTGCAACCCCGATCGTGGAATACTTCAGCAAGGTGGCACCGCTGCCTGTGGATGATTTTTCAGCACTTCCGGGTTTTGGAATTTCAGGGAAGATCGGTTCTGTGAAGCATTGGGGCGGAAGCCGTGCCTATATGCAGAAGCTGGGATTTGATGTCTTTGTATTGGATGAAGCGGTCAGCTCTTTCACCCAAAGAGGCTGTACAGCCATGTATTTCGCCAGGGAAGGGGAACTGCTTGGAGCAATATTCGCCTCTGACAAGGTGAAAGCCACGAGCAAGGCCGCCATAGCTGAATTGAAGGGAATGGGACTGAAAGTCATAATGCTCACTGGTGACGGGCACAATGCCGCTGCCGCCATTGCCAGGGAAGTGGGGGTGGATGAATTCATTTCAGATGTTCTTCCTGGAGAGAAAGCGGAAGAGATAGCCAGACTGCAGAAGACCGGTCTCAGAGTCGCAATGGTGGGAGATGGAATAAATGACTCGCCTTCACTTGCCACATCAGATCTGGGATTCGCCATAGGAAGCGGAACTGACATCGCCATAGACAGTGCCGATGTCGTATTGCTGAAAAATGACCTTCAGGATGTGGCGAGGACGATATGCTATGCCTTGAAGGTAATGCGCAACATAAAGGAAAATCTCTTCTGGGCTTTCTCCTATAATATAATAGGCATACCAATCGCTGCAGGAGTTCTCTATCCAGCATTCGGGATTGTCCTGTCTCCGATGATCGGTTCTGCATGCATGAGCATAAGCTCGATACTCGTGACTCTCAACGCTCTACGCCTTCTTCGCAAATGAAGTAGCTTTCAGCTGAATCAGCTCCTCTGATTCTCGGACGATGGTTTTTGTCCAGATTCAGAATGATATTCTGCATAATGACATGCTTGGAATTCTTTCACTCTGTGAATTTATTTTTCAGGTCAAATCTTTTGTACAAAAAAACAAATGTTTGTCACAAAATGTTCAAATCAAATGATATTTCTTGCGGATTTGCAATGCCGTGCTATCATGTCAATGTCATTCATTTTGGTGATGTTTCACCAAGGAGGTAGAAATGAAAAAATTAACTGTTGCCATTCTAGTCATGGCTCTCGTTACCTGATCATTGTTTGCACAGGGAGCGAAAGAAGCCTCTGCTTCTACTCAGGAACCCATCGTTCTTGATGTTCTCATTGCTCAGTACGGTCCAAAGACAAGCAACTGGTTCCTTGGAGACGGAATCAACGGAAGCAACTTCGTGAAGATGTTCGAAGCCGCCAACCCGGATATCAAGCTGAACCTTGAAGTAGTGTCATGGAACGACATGTACACCGTGGTCAGCACACGCATTACCAACAACAATGCTCCTGATATCCTGAACCTTGATACTTTCGCAGACTATGTCTCTGATGATCTTCTTCTTCCTGTCTCCGACTATTGTCCGGATGAGCTTTACAAGGATTTCTTCCCTTCATTCATCGCACAGTCAGTGATTGATGGAACAGTATGGGCAGAGCTCGAAGATGCCTGTCAGGCCATTCTCGACTACTATGGCGGAGAGGTCTATCCTTGGGGAATCGACATGACGACAGATGAAGGTCAGGCAGCATTCTCATATTACACTTGGAACAACGACGGCGGTTTCGTCGATGCTGATGGCAACTGGGCACTTAACAGCGACAAGAACGTCGAAGCAGTCAAGTTCGCAATCGGACTGTATCAGAAGGGATACACCAACCCATCACCTGCGACACAGACCAGATATGACATCCAGGACATGTTCGCAGCAGGAAAGATGGCAATGGTCATTGCCCCTAACCAGCTCCCGACATACCTTTTTGACAAGGGCTCCAAGGTCAACTTCAAAACAACAGTCATTCCTTGCAACGAAGGTGCAGCCAATGGTTCCACCGGAATCATGGACCGTGTCATGGCTTTCAGAGATGACTCATATCCAGATCAGGCAAGAAGAAATGCGGCAATCGGAAAGTTCCTTTCCTTCTTCTACAGCAAGGAAGTCTACACCGGTTGGGTAAGCATGGAAGGATTCCTCCCAGCAGTGTCTTCCGCAGTTGCAGATCTTGCAGCGGCAGATCCTAGTTTCTCAGCATGGCTCGCTGTTCTTGACAGCTGCCAGTTCTATCCGACAGCCAAGGCCGAATGGAATGATGTGAAGCAGGGCGTCATCAAGGTTGAGCAGAATGCACTCCAAGGCGGAGATGTCAAGGCTCTTCTTGACGAGCTCCAGGCAAAGGTCTCGAAGTAGATTCTAGCTTTAGTCAGAGTCCCGGCATATGTCGGGACTCTGTTTTATCAGGAGGTTGATGATGGACAAGATTCTGGTTCGTCATAAATGGGAGCCCTATCTATGGCTGCTTCCAAGCGCATTGCTTATGGCAATATTCGTGGTGTTCCCGATAGCTATTGTATTCAAGCTTTCATTCAGCAGCATTACGAAAACCGGAATGGTCACAGGCTGGGCTGGATTTGACAACTTTATCAGTGCAGTGAAGGACCCTGCATTCCCGACTGTGATGCTCAATACGCTGTATTGGGTTCTGTCCGTAGTGATTCTCTCCACTGTGATTGGCTTTGCTGTGGCCATGCTTCTCAACAGCAAGTTCCATGGACGGAAGATCGCACGTTCGATCACTGTGTTTCCATGGGCGACTTCACTTGTGATTCAGGCGTCTGTCTGGAATTACATCATTAAGTATGAATATGGAAATCTAAACAATGTCCTGCTGAATCTCTGAATCATCAAGCAGGCGATAAACTGGCGATCCAGCTACCAGATTGAGTTCCTCTGGGAATGTGGTGTTGGAATATTCGTCACTATTCCGTTTGTGGCATTCTGCGTCCTGGCTGGACTCCAGTCAATCGATGCGGCTTACTACGAAGCGGCGACTGTCGATGGTGCAGGAGCTTGGAAGAAACTGAGGCATGTCACGATTCCTCTGGTAATGCCTTCCTTGACTGTCAGCACTGTCCTCAACATCATCTACGTATTCAATTCATTTCCGATCATCTACACTATCACCAAGGGTGCACCTGCGAACAAGACTGATACTATGATCACCTTTCTATACATGAGGGCATTCTATGACCAGCAGAAGGGGCCTGCCACGGCACTTTCGGTCATCGGATTCGTGATACTGTGCATTGTGTCAGGCATTTACATGATGATCACTATGAGAAAGGAGAAGAATCTATGAAGACCCTTTCCTTTGAAGAGACACGCAGGAAGAATCTTGTCAGCCTGATCGTTATTGCTGCATGTGCAGTTCTCTGCCTGCTTATCCTTGTCTTGCCACTTTACACATTCTCAACGGATGTCTATTCGAAGCGTTCTCCAAACACCGATGTCGGCAGCTCCAAGTATTTGGAACTTAAGTCAGTTGCCCAAGCTGAGTTTGACAAGACTTCATCATCGTCATTCGGCGGAGGTGAGCTGAATCTGGTGGAGGAAGTCTCCCAGAGGCTCAACAACAAGAATGAAACCGTGACCACAGTCATTTTCAGAATAATTCACTCGGTAAGCCGCAATGGCTTCGCAGTCATTGGCGCAGGACTTCCTGCTTCAGGATTTCTCACAGCGATTCTCGTGTCAGTGATTCTGACTCTGGCTCTGGCTGTCTGCGGACTGATTGGCTCAATCGGCAAGGACTTTCATTGCCTTGACAGAAGGACGTCAGCCCTCAGGACCGCTGCAGAGGTGATGTCGCTGGTATCGGTTCTTCTTGTTCCACTATTCGTCATGAAGATGACTTACGTGATGCAGAGAGAAGTAGTTGCTGTCCTGTCAAGAAACTCAGAAGTATCCGAACCAATTCTGAATGCTGTCTATAACCTTATCTATGGTGGGGAAGTGGCCAATGGCACAGGATTTTTGCGGACTCTTTCATTCAGGCTCTCGCCGTTCTATTGGGTGCTTGTTCCCGCTTTCCTTGTGATGATGTGCGCGGCAATCATGGAAAGAAGGGGAAGCTTGAAGGCGTCATTGTCCACAGGTGGCAAGTACCTTGCAGTGATTGTTCTCTGCATTGTGATTCTGTATCCATACTATGTGATGTTCGTTACAGGATTCAGAAGCATGTCAGAGACAAATGACATGCATTTCACCAGACTCTTCCCAGAGAAGTGGATCTGGTCCAACCTCTCTGCGATAATGACCAGAGGCGTTCCGCAGTATCTGTTGAATTCCATGCTTCTGTCCTTTGGTGCGACCTTCATTGCGATGATATGCAAAATACCTGCTGCATATGCCCTGGCAAGAATGTCATTCAAGGGAAAGAAAGGCTTTCTGGGGTTCGTTGTGATGAGCCAGATGTTCGCTCCTGTTGTCCTTCTTGTAGGAATCTCACAGCTGATGAACACTATCAAGCTCAATGACACGATATTCGGTCTTATGCTGATCAATGCCGCATTCAACCAGGCGTTTGCAATCTGGCTTCTCAGAGGTACGTTTGTTTCAATCTCGCCGGAGATGGAGCAGGCTGCC
>JAAYFO010000004.1 GCA_012728215.1 Spirochaetales bacterium
CAGCAAACCATCCTTCGTGAACCTGCTGCATTCTGCATTTTGTGTCCAGATTCACGACTTTGTATGCCATATCACTGTCAAAGTCAGCTGGTGGGTCATTGAATGCTATGTGTCCGTTTTCTCCAATTCCAATTACTCCAACATCTATAGGTCTGCGTCTCAGCTCATTGGAAAGAGCAGTGATGTTGTCTTCAATGTTTCCTTCGCCATTGACGAAGAAGGCTTTCTTCAATTGCACCTTGGTTGAAAATCTTTCTTTCAGATACTTTCTAAACGATGCCTTGTGGGTCTCGGGCAGTGCCACATACTCGTCCAGGTGAAACATCACGACCTTTGTCCAATCGACTTTCTGACGGATCAGTTCGACGAACATCTCAAACTGACTGGCCCCGGTGGAGAGGACGATTCTTGCTTCTCCGTTCTGCTTGATGGCTGTATTTATTTTCTGTGCAATCAGAGCCGCCGCCAGCGCTCCGTTTTCTTCCGGTGTCTTGGAAATTGTGATGCTGATGCTCATAAAAGCCCCCTTTTTTGTTGATGATAACAGTTTTCTGAGAAAAAGACAAAATCAAATTTCGAATCGGATGTATGACCGGTCATCGAATGAGCTGTAGCCGTTCATCAGGCCTTTTGGTCTCATGTTTGTCCTGAAGCACATTGGGTCTTCCTCAAGCAGTCTGCGAAGGTGCTTTTCGGACTCTTCCAATGACGGGAGAAGCAATGGGTATCCGTCAGAAGCCAGGGCTATTTCATGAGGACCTGGGGTAAGAGGCACGATGTGCACAAGCGACATGGGAATTGGAAGTCCGTTGAACACCGAATATCCGTATGGTGATGAGCTGTTGTTGGCAAAGATCAGGTAGTCGCGTATCAGGGGCAGTATGAAATCCCTTCCACTGTCGTGAGTTGCCAGTTCTTCGAGGGTCTTTCCTTTTGCAAGCTCACATTCGAGAAACAGCGCTCTGGCCTGGGAATAGACCTGCTCTCCGTCAAGTCCGGGGTTGGTCACTTCAACAGAATCGACCATCGCCTTGCAGTCTCCTACGAACCAGAGCTCGCGGCGGCTGACGCTGTACACTACGCAGCAGGCCTGGATGCGGTCGGCGGGTGTCCTGACTTTATTAGTATCGCAGGCATCGGAAAAAGCCTTGGTCGTCTGTTCGATGAAGCTTATTGCTGTGGCATCTTCCTTCAGGTGGCTGAGTATGTTCTCCAGAAGATCGGCTGCGAATATTCCTCCTGGCTGTCCATTCCATCTGATCTGCGATTTCGATGTGACTCCATCGATTATGGCGGTGTATGATGGACTTGCGAATATGCGGTCTTCGCAAAGCTTCTGATTGGGAGCCTTGCCCTGTACGAATTGTTCAACGATCTTCATGTCTTGATGATAGCTCAATGGCGGTACTTTGAAAAGACCGGAAAAAGTGATAGTCTCGTCCGTATGAGAATCATCGAAAGCATAGTGGTGGGCAAGACTGGAAGAGATGAGGTCTGTGAGGATGGAATCGTCATCACAGATCATCATGCTGCAATAATCGACGGTGCTACAAGCGAAGGTCCTTCTTCGTTCTGCAGACAGGCCAAGCCCGGGCGTGTGGCCATGGAGCTGGTCGGAAAAGCAATAACCAATCTGGACTTCGATGCCGACATCGAATCTGCCGTGAAGCAGATCAACCAGACCATCATGGACTTTTACCGCGAATGCTCGGTGGTGGAGGAAGTGACCGCTGATGCCAGGCTCAGGTGCAATGCTTCTGCTGTGATTTACAGTGCTGCAAGAAGGGAGCTTTGGATGATAGGGGACAGTCAGGCACTTGTGGATGGAAAGCGGATCTGCTTCGAGGATCCTTCCGACTGGGTGTTTCAGAATCTCAGGTCTTTTCTGATTTCTGCCAAGATTGAGAGCAGGGAGACGACTTATGAGAAGCTGATGGAGCATGACTTTGTGCGTGATCTGATTTATCCTTTGATGAACTATCAGACTTTTCTGCACAATTCATCCTACAGAGGTGATTTTCAGTATGCTCATTTCAATGGTTTTGATATTGATCGTGAGTTCATGCACAAGGTTTCTTTGGGACCTGATGTGAATGAGGTCGTCTTGGCTTCCGATGGGTATCCTTATCTGAAGAATACGCTGAAAAAGAGCGAGAGCGCTTTGGCGGAACTTCTGGAAAAGGATCCTTTGCTGTATAAGTATTTCAAGTCTACAAAGGGACTTGTCAAGGGTAACATATCATTTGATGACCGTAGTTTCATTCGTCTGAATCCGTAGAAATGGATTAGTCGAATAATTAATAACTTTTTTTGTTGCTAAATCCCAATACCTGTTGTACCCTGTATTTATATAGAAAAAAGATATGTGGCATTTGCTGCATCAGGAGGGAAAAATGAAAAAATTATCCATCGCACTTCTTATTGCAATGGTTTCGATGAGCCTTTTTGCTCAGGGCGCCGCGGAAGCCAAATCAGAAGAACTGGCTGCTACCAATGAAATCGTGATTTGGTCCGCTGCTTCAGAGGAAGAGACGGCGGCTCTGGTTGCGAAGTTCAACGAACTTCATCCTGAGATCAAGACGACCATCATCACTGCTGGTTCCAATGAGCTCAAGACAAGACTTATGGCTGAGCAGCCAAAACCCAGTGGAGATATCCTGATGGGTATCGCAAAGGAAACTTATGACGAGTTCTACGACTATTTCACACCGTACAGAACAGCCAACCATGATTCCATCGCAGAGACAGTCAGAGACAAGGGTGACACTCCTCGTTACTATGGCTATTCCATGCCGCTTCAGTGCTTCATCGTCAATACCAAGATATTCCCTGAAGGCACAGGCCCTACAAGCTGGAAGGATCTGGCAGACCCGAAGTACAAGGGTGAGATAATCATGGCAAATCCTGCTCTCAGCGGATCTGCATATGCTCAGCTGTACATGATGTATTCTCTCTTTGGAGAGGAGTTCTGCAAGCAAGTTGCAAAGAACACTGTATATGTTGCAAGTTCCAAGACTGTTCCTGAATCCGTCGCCCGTGGTGAGTACGGTATCGGAGTCACAGGCGAGGCTAACGTAGCCACATACATCGAGGCCGGCGATCCTGTCACTTATCGTTATCCAACTGAAGGAACAGGTGCTCGTTTCGACGCTTCCGCAATCATCGCCAACTGCAAGAACTTCAAGTCCGCACAGCTGTACATGGATTTCCTTACTTCATATGATGCATACAAGATCATCAACGAAGTGAAGAACCGCCGTGTCGTTATCAACGAACTCCCAGGACCGAAGCATCTTCCTGCTCTCGGCGAGATCAACCTGTTCGACTACAATGCTGTCGAAGCGGCTGAGCTTAGAAATGATCTTTCAGACAAGTTCTCCAACTGGATTCTCTAGTAGATTCTGATTTTTCTGGCATTACCCGGCCTGCGTTCTGCAGGCCGGATTAGTTTAGGCATTTATTATAATTACAAGGAGATCCGAATGAGCTTGAACCTTTCCTATCAGGGAGTAAACAAGATATTCAACGACAAGACAAAGGCTGCAGTACACGCGCTTAGGGACGTTTCGTTCACTGTGAATCCTGGAGAGCTTTTCTGCCTACTGGGACCTTCGGGCTGCGGCAAGACGACTCTGCTCAGAAGCACTGCGGGGTTGGAGACAATCACAAGTGGAAAGATCATGTATGGTGATACCGACATCACCACTATTCCACCTTTTAGAAGAAATATCGGCATGGTGTTTCAGAGCTTTGCTCTGTACCCGCATATGAATATATTTGAGAACGTGGCCTATGGACTGCGTGTTCGCAAGGTTCCCGAAGCGGAGGTGAAGAGAAAAGTGACCGAGGTCATGGAACTTGTAGGCCTGCAGGATGAGCTGAAGAGAAATCCAAGCCCGATGGGACTTTCCGGTGGTCAGCAGCAGCGTGTCGCCATTGCCCGTGCATTGGTCTATGATCCTGACATTCTTCTTCTGGATGAGCCTCTGGCCAACCTGGATGCGAAGCTTAGAAGATACATGAGAGCGGAAATCCGAAGGATTCAGAAGCGGACCAACATCACTACGCTGTTCGTCACTCACGATCAGGAGGAGGCGATGGCGATAGGGGACAGATTGGCTGTCCTCAAGCTTGGTGTGGTGGAGCAGATCGGCACTTCCGACGAGCTTTACAACAAGCCTGAGAATGCTTTCGTCTCCAATTTCATTGGAAAGATGAACTTCTTCTCTGGTCAGATCGAGGGATCATGCGACAGTGCCCGCATAAACGGCCGTCCGATCATCGTCTCTGTGGATCATGAGAAGAACAGGAGTGACGGCATGCCGGGAACCAAGGTTCTCATCGGTGCCAGGCCTGAGCAGATGGAGGTTTCCAGTTTAGCTTCAAGTAATTCGATTGAGGGAAAGGTCGGAATCATTCAGCATCTGGGTCAGTTCATCCGCTATGAAGTCACTGTACCTTGCAATGTATCTGAGAAGACCATGGAAATCGACATGCCGCAGTTGGTGCCAGGCATCAAGGAAGGGGATGAAGTCTTCATCTCCATCAAGAGCGGCAAGGGTTTCTTCTTTCCTCAGGAGGTCAGTGTCAATGAGCAATAAGAAACCAAGAATGAAAGGGAAGGATATCACTCCGTTCCTCGTCTTTTTTTTACCGATGCTCTTTCTCTGCATCTTCCTCTTCTGGCCGTTGCTGAACACTTTGCTTCGGGCGTTCATGAAGATGGGAAGCAAGTTCTCGCTGGACAACCTGAGTCTTCAGGGGTTCAAGCGGATCTTCACCATGCCGATCTATCTGTCCAGCTTGAAGAATTCGTTCATCGTAGGTATTTCGGTGACTGTTCTTTCGCTTCTGATAGGTGTTCCGATGGGATACTGCGTGGCCAGAGTGAGGATTCCTGGAAAGAAGATGATTCTTTCTCTGGGAATTCTTCCTGTGATCATGCCTTCGTTCATCGGAGCGTTCAGCTGGATCATCTTGCTTGGAAGGCAGGGGACTCTCAGGGCTGCGCTTAACTGGATGCTGGGACCTCTTGGGCTTCAGATTCCTTCGATCTATGGGCTTGGTGGAATAATCTTCTGCATGACGATGACATACTATCCGTTCGTGTTTCTGCTGGCAGAGGGTGCATTCGGGGCTGCCAATGCGCTGCTGGAGGATTCGGCAATGCTGATGGGTGCTTCCCGCGCCCACATCATGAGGACGATCACTCTGCCTTTGATTCTTCCGTCGTTGGGAGCGGCATCACTGCTTGTCTTCATCAGAGCGATCGGAAACTTCGGCATTCCTGCGATTCTCGGTGGTGAGACATATGTGCTTCCGACGTTGATCTATTTCAGAATAAACGGGTTCTGGGATCTCAATGGCGCTGCTTCGATTGCCGTGGTGAACGTGATCATCACAGGTACTGTGCTCTATCTGCAGAAGAGGCTGGTTTCCAAGCGTCAGTATGAGGTTGTCTCATCTGCACGTTCGCAGATCAGACAGCATGAGAACAAGGGGGCGAGGATATTTGCATCGATTTTCTGCTTCATCGTTCTTGTCACTTCGCTTCTTCCTCAGATCACGATCGTAATAATGAGCTTCTTCACCAAGTGGACGGGACTTTTCCCAGAAGGGTTCACCCTCAACAATTATCTGAGGATTCCTAAGAATTCGGGGCACGAGTTCTTCAACTCGATGTTCCTTTCGCTTGTTGCGACTTTTTTGACTGCCATTCTGGGGAGCCTGGTAGCCTACATCACCGAAAGGCGCAAGCCGAAGGGTGCCGCAGTTCTGGACATGGCGATCATGGCTCCGTTCGTTCTTCCTGGAACTGTCGTGTCGGTGGCTCTTATCTCCGCTTTCCATAACAACGGAATCATTGCACTGGGCGGCACTTACACGATCATCATCATAAGCTACATGATCAGAAGGACTCCGTATGTGTATAGAAGTGTCGTGGCGAGTCTGACTCAGCTCAATCCTTCATTGGAGGAGGCTTCTACGATAGCTGGAGCGCACTGGATATATACTTTCCGCAGGGTCAGCGTCCCTTTGATTCTGCCTGGCATCATCAGTGGTTCGATTCTCACTTTCTCAACTTTGCTTCAGGAGCTGAGCACGACTATTCTACTTTATGGTGCAAAGACAAGGACTGTTCCTATTCAAATCTACAGCGCTGTGAACGAAGGTCTTCTGGGGCAGGCGAGTGCATTGAGTGTGATTCTGCTGCTGATTGTGTTCATTATCACATATATTTCCAACCATTCTGGAAAGGCAAGCCTTTCCGCTGGCTTGAAGATGGGTTGATGTTTCTTCTTTGATGTTTTTTCTTTTTTTTCAGGGCGGGGCTATCTACCAGCTTCGCTCTGTTTTTATTGGGCTTTGTTGAGCAATTCGTATTTCTGCTTCAATGGTAGAAGAGCCGCCCCGACTGCACTGGAGTATTTGCCGGCATCTCCTTTCACCATTGTTATATGTTCGTATTGATAGTCAAGAATCCGACTTTTCATCAGTTCGCGGACTGTGTCCAGAAGGTATTGGCTGGATGATCCAAGTGGTCCTCCAAGGATGATCAGGTCGGGATTGAGCACATTGACTATGATGGCCAGCCCCATGGAGAGTGGCTTGGCAATCTCCTGGATGCACCGTCGTGCAAGCTCATTGCCATTCTCGGCAAGCTGGGAGATGTCCTGTCCGCTTCTGATTCCCTGCAAACCCAGTGCTTCTGCTTTGCGAATCCATGCTTGCTCGCATACCATAGTCTGAAGGCACCCTTCCTGCCCACAGTGGCATCTTTCACCATTGGGATCTATGACTATGTGTCCAAGACGATATTTTGTATTCTCGACGAATTTCCCGCCAAGGAACACAGTTCCCGCCATTGCCGTTCCCATTCCAAGATATACGATGTTTTCGAATCGCTTAGTATATTGCTTCTTCTCGATTTCCTCAATTCCATTGGCGCAGTAGCGATTGAGAATGAAGGAATCAAGCCCCGTGCTTTTTCTTATCAAGTCACTGAGTAAGATTGTATTGTTCCAACCAAGGTCATCTGCTCTTTCGATCGTACCTTTTCTGGCATCTACCAGTCCCGGCGCTCCCACTCCGAATGCGGGAAGAAGCTTTGGCTGTGAGTTGGCTTTCATGTACTTCAAGCCTTCGAGCAAGGCGCCAAGGATTTCCTGTTGGGAATTGTCCTTGACCTGAAGGCAGTATGTGCTTTGGATGGCTCCAAGAAGGTTGACGGAGACGAAGCACCATTCACAAGAATAGAATGATGCACCGATGGAATGCCAGACGTTGGGGTTGAGTACAAGCGGTGTGCCAGGTCGTCCTGGCTTGCCGTCGTTCTCCTTTTCCTGCTCCATCACCAGTTCCATTGCGATGAGCTTCTGAACTATGTAGGATACTGCAGTTCTAGACAGACCGACCTGCTTGGCGATTTCTGCCCTTGAAGGTGGTTCCAAGCTGAATTCTATTGAATTCAGAACATGATTGAAATTGATCGAATCCAAACCTTCAACAGCCATGATCTTTCTCCTTGGGGTCAGTATAACAGATTCCAAGTGAATTGTTATCTATATTTTTTCAAGAATGTCTGCACGTATATAGGTATTTCCTTCAAACTCAATGTTCACTTTTGGAAAAACATATGGTCGAGTGATGAACTCGAATCCGTCTTCGCAGCGGGTTAATTGCGAGATGGATGAGAAGTTCTTCTTTAGAAGAAAAGCGGCTGCATATATAAAATGACTGTTTATTGCTGAAAAACAAAGTTTTTTCCATAATCATGAGTAATGACGGAAAAAAATACCGCCTGTCATAATGTAACTATTCATAACCCTGCAATGTTTTAACCTTGAATGGAGTGAGTGTCGCATGAGAATTCTCTTTTTTGCTTGACATTTATTCTGTACATGTTCGGTGATTTGGTCTACAATGCCTTATCATGTGTTGAAGGGGTATGTTGCAAGAATGAGGTGTTGTCTTCATTTCATTAAGAGAACTGTAGTATGGATGCTGAGAATGATTTTCTCAAGCTTCTATCTTTTTCTCTTCGCATTAAGTGCATTTGTTCTTCTCTTCCACAGTTTGGAACCTTGGTTCTATGAC
>JAAYFO010000005.1 GCA_012728215.1 Spirochaetales bacterium
ATCATGTTGTTCAGCGTGATTGCAAAGCTTGCCTTAAGTACATGGGTACTATCGCTGGTAGTCGTATACGAAGCTACAACCAGATAGTGACCGCGAGGCAGCTCATTCAGCCTTAAAGAAGTGTCTGCGATAGTAGCACCTTCACTGTTGACCAGGCTCAGCGTCGGACTGACACCAAGAGCGGCATTCCTGCTGTTTCTGATCTTGAAGCTCGATGCAATTGAAATCAGATAGGTTCCAACAGTAGTATCGCTCCGATTCACGAATTTCTTGATGGATTGCGGATTCTCTATCGAGATGTACATCGGCTCACTCTCGCTCACAGTACCATGATAGACTCTGTATGAGTATACAAGATCCGGTGTGGTATTTGGATAGAGCTGGTCATTGTATGTGACATCCACCATTCGGCTAGAATTGCTCGTTGTGGCCCGGGCAGCTACTGTATAGCCATTCTCGGAAGCAGTCTTCGAAATCTTTTCTCCTTCAACATACCTAGAAAGAATTCCCATCACCTTCCCTTCGCAGGAGCCTTCATTATAATCGGCTATCTCACCGATGTTTATCAGTCCTACATTCAGAGTCGGCATGAACACCTTTGTCTTGTCAGCATAGCCATAGTAAGAGTACTTGCGATTTGCATTGATGTTAATGCTGTTAAGCACATTAGCCCAGTTGACATAGCTATTGTTTGACGCTGCCTGCATTTCATATTTTGAAGTGAGCGTCTTCTCGGTGACAGTTGCGTTCTCCTTGTATGGGAACTTGAATTTCACCGGAACCGGAATGAATCCGCTTGTGATGGAACCAAGCTTGTAGCTGTTTCCAATCACATAGTTTGCCATCAGAACATTGTTCGTCGCTTTAGTCAGATTGCCAGAAGTCGAAGTGCTTAGCACATAAGCAGCATTGTTCAGGCTGGTTGTACCTTCAGCAGCAGTCCATTTTTCGAACACAAAAGTGTTTGGAGACTGGCTTGTGCCGCGTGAAGGCAACGCCGTTCCACTGTAGTTAATGTTGTTGAGCTTGCCCTGGTACAGAGTATTCGTCGAAGCGCGCAGCCAGACATAGCCGAAAACAGGATTCTTTTCAGTGGCAGAAGGCTCTGCATTCTGAATCTTCTGATCTTTCACAGTAGACTGAATCTTGAAGAAGTTGTATGGATCCGTTATAGTTCCAATCTTTGCCTCCAAGCCGCCACCTATCGCCACAGGCAGGAAGTAGTTGTTGGTGATTGCGCCATTCGGGATTGTAAGAACAGTCGTCTTGTCGGCATCGACAGTCGGCTTCTTTGCATCACTTGAATATGATGCAATGTCCTTATGATCCTCGAAAACTACAGGGAAATAAGCACTGAATGCAAACTGGTCATCAAATGTTTCAGTACAAGTGCTATCATGGCTTCCGAAATCTGCCAGTTTTGCATTTGCCTGACTCTTGTCTTTATCCAATCTGAATTCTGCTATCAGATCATAAACTCCTGAGAGGACTCCAGCATTCACAAGATAATCAAAGCTCGCGCCTTCTTCCAATACAAAGGTATGGGTTCCATCGGAGATCTTGTAGACCATAATTCCAGGAAGATCCGGATCAGAAACTGACATGTTGGTGATCTTCGATCCATCATCGAATTCGATATTCACATACAGCTCGATGTCGTAGTCTGTCACACCCTTTTTTTATGTTGCCTGGAAAGACTGATACTTTGCCCCAGCCGGTGCCTCATACTTCACTCCTTCATAACTGCTGGCTGCTCCATAGGTATTTTTTTCATCATACCAGCTGAAAGTCGTGATCGGTTATGAATGAAGTCGTTGCAGTGTTGTCAGCCTCGCTGTTAATAGTATTTCTTCCTGAGAAGAATATCCTCCTTGGATTCCTTCGATTGCCTACAGTGAAAGCCACTCTGGCTGTCACCGTTCTGTCACCAGAAGTCAAAGAAACTTCATAGGAGTACTCAGTTCCTGGGATAAACTTGCCCTCGGCCCAACCACCATAGATTGACTCCACCTGCACTTCTGCGTCACCGTATTTATACTGTACAGATGTTCCATCGCTGAATTTTCCGAAGATTCTCAATGAAGAGAAGAACTCATCATCAGTTTCTCCCGGATAAGGGGTTGTCACATACTGAACATCGCAGGAAAGAAGAACCTTGCCCTCGAGAGCCTTGAAGGTCTTCTGGCTGTAATAAACCTTGTCGTTGTATTCTGCTGTTGCATAGATTGTATATTCCGCATCCTTGACGAATGTGTCTGGATCTGAAACAACAACTGTACCGCCCTTCTTGATGACAATCTGTGGGTTTTCCAACGTTGAAGTGCTTGCTCCAGTGCTCAGCTGTGCTACAAGCTCAATCTTAGTATTGATGCTTGATATTGCTTCGCCGGCAGCAGGAAGCGCTTTCAGGTTGATGTTCAAAGCATAAACGGATGTTGGAATGGCAGCCGGAGTTATGAAGTTCTTCTCTGCCTTGCAGAGCTTGCCGTCATAGGTTACTTCCACCTTGATTGTGTAAGCAGTTACAGCCGCCAGAGATTCTGAAAGCTCAGTTGCTCCATTGTACACCTTTACTGTCTTTTCCAATTCAGATGTCACTGTTCCGTCACTCAGCTGAGCCAGAACTTCAATCTTTTCAAGAAGCGTGGAATATGAATCTCCGATCTTCGGCAGGCTCTTGAGGTTCACGTCAAGAGCGCTCACTGCCGTCTTCACTGCATCAGGTGCCGTGAAGGTCATTGATGTGCTGTAATCCTTGCCGTTGAGGGACACCTTGGCAGCAATAGTGTATTCGGCAGAATCGACGAGATTGCCCGTGATCACGGCTTCTCCGTCCTTGGTGATTGTAAGGACTGTAGAATCCAAATCGGATTCTGACGTGCCATCGCTCATCAAAGCGATTACTTCAATGCGGTTCTTGAAAGATTCAATGGCTTCTCCAGCCTTCGGAAGGCTCTTGAAACTGATGTCCAGCGCTGTGATCGATGCAAGCACTGCAGCCGGTGTGGTGAAGCTCTTGGAAGCTTTGTAGCTCTTTCCGCCATAGGTGACATCAACCACTATGCTGTATGCTGTCAATTCAGCAAGGGATCCAGATAATTCAGCCTCTCCCTGATAAACCTTGACTTCCTTCTGAAGATCAGAAGTTTCGGCTCCATTGCTCAGCTGAGCAGTCACTTCGATCTTTCCAAGAATCTTTTCCAATGTATCGCCGATCTTCGGCAGGCTCTTGAATCCTATTTCAAGACTGGCGATCTCGGTAGCCGGAATCGAGGCAGTCTTGAATGACTTCCTAAGCACAGCCCCCTTTTCAACTGATTCAGTTTCAATCGTCACTTCGTATTCAGTATCCGCTTTGAAAGCATCGCTGTCAGCCAAGGTTGCACCTGATGCAATTTCTCTTATGAAAACAGATGAATACTCTTCATTAGTCGCGGTACCGTCACTCCAATATCCAACTACTCTTAAAGTGGATTTGAAGTTCGCTACTGTCTGCCCATAGTATGGTGTGCTTGTCCAGGAAAAATCTGAACTTAGCCGTTTTACCTCTGGTTCCTGATTGCATGAAACCAATAGCGCAAACACAAGAATCATTAAGAAGAATCTCTTGATAATCTCTGTTGTTTTCATTTTTTTGCTCCTTATCTTTCGGACAGGAAAACTTTATCTTCCTATCCGTTTTTTGATTATAGAAAGCAACATGAGAGCTTGAATTACTGAATTTGCCAGAAACTCGCCTTAATTTGACAAAAA
>JAAYFO010000059.1 GCA_012728215.1 Spirochaetales bacterium
ATGCTTACGGACAAAATTTATATCGATCTTAAAAAACGCATTCTCAATCTTTCACTCAAACCAGGAGCTCAACTGAGCTTCGCCGCATTAAAGCCGCAGTACAACGTAAGTATTTCACCAATAAGAGATGCACTCAAGACTTTGGAAACTGAAGGGTTGGTCGAAATCAAGCCTCAGAGTGGAACGTTCGTATCACTGATTGATCTGGAGCGAGTCAGAGATGAACGATTCACCCGTCTCTATCTGGAACTCGGCGCGATTGAAAAAGCAGGAGTTGGCGGATTTGGAGAAGAGACTCACAGCAGATGGGCACAATCCCTTCTTCTGCAAAGACAATCGTTCAGCTGCAGAGACATAAAGAGCTTTCTCGAGCTTGACGACACAATGCACCGGCTGTTTTTCCAAAAGTGCAACCATGAACATGTATTTGATTCGATGAGCAGCAACAGCGGCAATTACCATCGAATCCGGATGGTGAGCTTTCTCTTCGATGATATTCTTCAGAACATCCTTATTCAGCATGATGCAATACTCGAAGCAATAAAAGCCGATGATGTTGAAAAAGTCATCCAGCTTGACCGTCAGCACATCTCAAAGATAGAAGCTGAAACTTGTGAGTATCAAAAATCATATCCACAGTATTTCAAATAAAAGGAGAGCCATCTTGCATATCGGTTGTCACTTATCAGTCTCAGAAGGCTTTCTTGCAATGGGAATGACTGCATCATCAATCGGGGCAGATACCTTTCAGTTCTTTTCACGCAACCCCAGGGGAAGCAAGGCCCGTCCTTTGGATGAGGAAGATGCAGCACTACTTGTCAGCTACATGAAGGACAAATCCTTTTCCAAGATAATCGCACATGCCCCATACACCCTCAATCCCTGTTCCGCTGACGAATCGATCCGAAAATTCGCACTCGCAACGATGAAAGACGACTTGGCAAGGATGGAATCCATTCCAAATCAACTATATAACTTTCACCCAGGAAGCCATACCAATCAGGGAGTCGAAAAAGGGATCGAGCAGATTGCCTGCATGCTGAATGCCATTCTGAATGAAGAGCAGACGACAACAGTCCTTCTTGAGACAATGGCAGGAAAAGGTTCGGAGGTCGGAAGCAGATTTGAGGAGCTGAGGGCTATAATTGATTCAGTCAACCTTTCCTGCAAGGTTGGCATCTGCCTGGACACCTGTCATGTATTCGATGCCGGATACGACATAAGAAACCATCTTGATGAAGTTCTGAATGAATTTGATGAAGTCATCGGATTGAACCGTTTGAAGGCTGTTCACCTTAATGACAGCATGAACATCATCGGATCGCACAAGGACCGTCATCAAAAAATCGGCGAAGGTGAAATCGGTCTTGAAGCCCTGAAAAACATAGTCTGCAGCCCAAGACTCAAAGATCTTCCATTCTGTCTTGAGACACCGAACGAAATCGATGGATACGCAAGAGAAATTGCCATGTTGAAGGATTATCAGCAAAACCGAAGATCATTCGGCATTTGAACCCTTATTCTGAGATACTGTTGCCTCATACACCTTGCGGTTTTCCGCGGTAGGAATGAATATGAAGAAAACCAGAGCTATCATGCCCAACGCACTGACTATCAATGCAGCGATCCTCAATGGAATGATTTCACCAAGGATACCGGCGATAAGCTGAAACAGAATCATTGCAATGGAAAGCAACATTGAACTTATGGCATTGACTCTTCCACGCATTTCACTTGGTAGATAGCTTTGGACCGCCGTCTCCCTGATTGTCGCGCTTGACACTCCCAGACCGCCAAGAACCAATCTTGTCACCGACATCAAGGGATAAGGCATGAAGAGAAACACTGCATCAATTACATCATAGACAGTATAGACAAATTTCGTGAACCCAAATCTCTTCTTTGGCTTGACCTTGATGAAATACTGAAGAAATCCACCAACCGAACGGCCAATCATCTCAAAGGTGGTCAGCAGGCCAAACATCATGACGCTGAGGTGCGGGCTGGTCTGGAAATAAGCCTGCTTGATTATGTCCAAACCAGTGCTTACTCCATTTGTCAGACTTACATAGCTGTAAATATTACGGATCCCCTTCTCTTTCTTGAAGAACTGAAAGCCTCCCTTGAGCTCCTGACAATAGTCCTTGAATGATTCAATAGTCTTGGAGCTGGTCTTGACATCGGTGATGAAGCTTTCCAGAATAATCGAGAGAACGGTCAGTGCAGCTGTGAATAGGAAAAGAAGGTGAATCGGAACTATCTGATAGAGAAAGGCCGCTACAGGAGCCATCACTAATGTTATCACAGGATAAAGAGTATTGCTCACAGCATATCCCTTCTGTTCGAACCCGGGAGTGATGAGACTCGGAAACCAGGAAAAGAAGCTGATTCGGTAGAACACTGATATAATGCTGACCAGCAAAGTGAATACCACATACCCACTGTAGACGAATCCTGTCTTGCTGACGAGCACGCCCATTGCCACGAGGACGACCACGGTTATGGCATCAAGGCCTATCACCCACTTCTTCTTGCTTCCATTATCGATGAGAGGCGCCACCAGAACACTGAAAAATGCATCAGGAAGCACCCCGCAAATGAATATTATGCTGGAAAGAAATGTTGATTGAGTCTTGTCAAACACAAGAAGGCTGACAGGAAGCACCAGTGCTTCACCACCGATTGCAGAAAGTGCAGTCGTGATAGTAATCAGAATGAAATCCTTGGTCCAGAGCGTTTCTTTTTTCATTCACCCAGTTTACATTTTTCATCAAAATGTTTCCACAAGCATCATTAAGAGAAATCAATTATCAACTTATAAGTGATTTCAAATGCATTGCGATCGAAATCAGGGACAAGGCACACTGTCAAAACCAGCAAGGCTTAGAAAGGAAGGCAATGGATCTGCAAAACCCGGTGCAAATGGCTGCTTTTGAGTAAAATCAGGTATCCAAAGTCTTTCCTTCTCGAAACCGCCTTCCTCTCCGAATTCCTGGTAGAAGCCATTGTCGATTTCCAGCTCCTCAAGACGATCCATAAGTGAATCATATTCAGCTCTGGTCATCGGTGGCAGACCATTTTCACCATGGGGAGGGACAAACTGAACCATCAGAGAAAGATAGCTCATGTCCTTGTACCCAGCCGCATACCAATCCAGAAAACGATATGTCGCATCAATTGTGCCAGGAAAGACAAGATGCCGGACTATCACGCCATAGAGCTTCTGCTTGCGAATGAAAGTTCTCGGGTAGTTGTTCTTTAGAAATTCCATAACAGGGATAATCTTCTCAGCATAATCTGCCTTTGCACAGAATCTGGCAGCCACGTCGGCATCCAGAGTCTTCACATCGATGAGATAGGTATCCACATAAGGGTCAATGAGCTTCAATGCATCCAGGTCCTCATATCCAGATGAGTTCCACACTATCGGAAGCTTCAACCCGTTTCGACGTGCCAGCTTGATTGCAGGAATCACAGAAGGAATATAATGTGATGCCGTCACCATGTTTATGCTTGCCGCCTGAAAATCCTGCAGATCGACCATCAAATCAGCAAGCTGCTCAATTGAAACATCCACTCCCAAAGAATCGATTGCCGAATCGGAAATCTGGAAATTCTGACAATATCTGCAGTGGAGGGAACAGCCACTGAAAAACAGCATCCCCGACCCTTTCTTTCCAGATATCGGTGGTTCCTCACCCCTGTGAAGCCCTGCCCAGGCAAGCCTCATGGTGGAAGTTGCACGGCAGACTCCAAGCTCACCCTTCAAGCGGTTGACTCCGCAGTGATTGGGGCAGAGATTGCATGATTCATATGTTTTTTCCAGCTCTTCCATTTGTTGACCTTTGCTATGCAATATACCATAATCCTTTGTTATGAGAAATGCAAAAACACCGTCGATAGATGAAATTCGTCTGCAGAATGCCGAACCCAGACACAATGAAGCTGAAGATTGCTTCATTCTGTCATTGGATGGAGGAGGAATGAGAGGAATCATCTCCACAGAAGTGCTGGAAGGATTCTGTCAGATTCTGAAGGACAAAGGAGAGAATCGACCTCTGGTGGAGGTCTTCGACATGGTGGCGGGAACCTCAACTGGCGGACTTATCGCTTCGGCAATGACCTGCCCTTCATTAATAGGAAGAACAGAAGATCAGGGACCGGCGTTGATGGACCCAGGAAAACTGGGAGATATCTACAAGGTATATGGAAGTGAGATTTTCGGTGAACCGGTTCCAAGAATACTCAATGCCGTTTCGGACAAGTTTTCTCCAAGAAAGCTGGAATCACTTCTGAAGCTCTGGTTCAAGGATGCTCGGTTTTCTAGCTGTGTAATACCTACCCTCATAATGGGTTATGATGTCACTGCAGGGGTTCCGTTCCCTATGGCAAGCACTGAGAACAAGGAATTGTTCACCTGGGAGGTCGGAAGGTGCACATCTGCCGCTCCCACATATTTCCCCGCTTTTCAACTGGGAAATCAGCTCATCGTCGATGGTGGCGTAATAGCCAACAACCCAAGCCTCTACGCATACAGATATGCTCGAAGCCTCTGGCCAAAGTGCAAGCGATTCCACATCCTCTCGATCAGCACATGTTCTTCAATCTATCGATACAACAGCCTTTCCACTTATGGAATTGCAAGCTGGACATCGATTTACAAGGTCTATGCAAATGCACAGCAACAGACGACAGATGAAATGATGGAATGTCTTCCCGATGTGGACTATCTGAGAATATACAAGGAAATGGGAGCCAGGATTGAGATGGACGATGCAAGAGATCAGACAATCAGTCAGCTTGAAACCTATGGAAAAGAACTATTTCTGAAAAACAAGACTGTCATGGAATCATTTGCAGATCGAATCATTGCTGCACAGAAGCCCATTCCCACCGCGGAAGTGGAAACATCAATGGCTCCTATCCAAAGAAGAACCAGCTTCCTGCAGAAAATCAAGAAATGGGTAAGGAGGATGAACGGTTGATGCATCCAAAGCAAGCTGAACTTGAAGATACAATGTCGCAGATGTGCCGTCAACTCGACGATTATCTGGAAGACAAGTACGGCAACCTCTATAGAATCCACCCGAACCGTCCAGTCCGAGGAAGAACGGCCAATCCAAACAATGACGGACTTTTCTCAACAGGGACCATGTTTACTCTTGGCTATGGCTCCGATTTCGGACGAGGCTACATAATTGACATTGAAATACGTTCCCTGGAAAAAATCCCATCAGAAGAAAGACAGAAGATCGAAAAAGACGGAATCGCCTTTATAACAAAGAGGCTTGGCTCTTTCTTCCCTGACAGGAAGCTGGAAATTGTCCGGGACAAGACTGTCTGGAAGCTTATCGGTGATTTTTCACTGGGTACAGTCTGATCATCTGCCTGATCTGATCCACAAAGAAGTGCATATGCCATGGCGTCGCTCAAATCCAGCCTTGGAAGTGAGTCTGATGCATTTTCTGGTCTGGTTCCCAGCTTCCTTCACTGCATCAGGGAAACTCATTCCGCTCAAGATTGAGGAAATCATCACCGAACAGAAGAAATCACCACTTCCAGGAAGGCTTTCCGGTTCCCTTGCATGGGAATACGACCAGACCGAACTGTCACTTGCATCAAAACAGGCAATATCGCACCTTGGCTTGGAAGAACCTGAAAGCGAAACGCCCGTCATGGAGATATCTGCATGAGGAGCAATGTCGTGGAGCTTCTCAAGAACCTTCATGACCTGAGAGTCAGAAGGATTCTCTTCATATGGAGTATTTGTCAAAAGACAGCCTTCCGTCCAGTTCGGCTTCATCAAATCTGCATCTTCAATGAGCAAGCGGACAGCTTCCACCATATCCGGCTGAAAACTGCTGTACAGTCTGCCATTATCACCAAGAACCGGATCCACTGCAATCAGTGCATCAGGCTTGGCCAATGACCTTATGCCCTTGATGTAATACGCCAGCTGCGGAGTCGAGAGAAAACCAGAGTAAATGCAATCGAAACGGATCTGCTCATTTCTAAGGCATGCAGCGATCTTTCGAGTGCTGTCCAAAAGATCCATATGATAATAATCATCAAATCCATCAATCTGAGAAGAAAGCACTGCGGCTGGAAGAGGACAGACCTCCACTCCAAGTGCTTCCATCACAGGGATGACAACCGTAAGCGAGCTTTTTGCATAGGTGCAGATGTCATGTATGGCAAGACAGAGGGGTGGACGCTTTTTTTCTTTATCGTTTTCGCTCATCATTGTGGATATTTTAAAGAAATTGTCCGATAATTACAATAAATGTTGGAGGATACAATGGAAAACAGCAAAGCAAAATTATCAGAATCGGTTATCAACGCGCTTTCGACTATGATCATTTCTGCAAGTGGCTGGCGCAAGGTATTCTCCATTGAAGGCGACGAAGGACGAAGTGAACAGATCTGCAATGCTGATGCAATCATCGCAGGCTGTGCGGCATTGGCTCTGACAATGACGCTCAAACCGACGAAGACGGTCCTTCTGGGAACCGACACACGTCCAACAGGCAGGCCATTGGCTCAATGTGCAGCCTCGATGTTTCACACTCTTGGAATCCCAATACGTTTTGTGGGCGTGAGTGCCGCTCCGGAATTCATGGCTGAATCCAGACAGGACGACTACGATTTCTTCTTCTACATTTCTGCAAGCCACAATCCAATAGGACACAACGGCTTCAAGTTCGGGAGAAACGGAGGGGTATTCACAAAGAAAGAAGTTCAACCTGTGGTAGACTGTTTCACCAAGCTTGCAGAGGACATCGATCAACTGGAATTCGTTCAGAAGTCAATAAAGGGACCTATGCCGGAAATCGAGGGAAAGGATCTGGCAGTATCCCACTACAGGGATTTCGTACTGCTTACAATAGCTGGGTCCAAGCAGCTGATTCCAAGTCTTATCAGCAATCTTCGCAGCTGTCCCAGCATGGGGGTGGCTGTGGACTTCAACGGAAGCGCACGGACCATCTCAATAGACCGTGCGATCTTCGATGAGCTGGGCATTCTTCATTCATCGATAAACGATCAGCCTGGCGAAATCGCTCATGCAATTGTCCCTGAAGGAAAGAACTTGGAATACTGCAGGAATCTTCTGGAGAAGAAGCATGCAGAGGATTCATCATTCATTCTTGGATACACCCCTGACAACGATGGAGACCGAGGAAATCTGGTATACATAGACGATGATGGAAAATCCAGGATACTGGCAGCCCAGACAGTCTTCGCACTGGTGGTGCTATGCCAACTGGCCACTTCTTCCACCGGTCCTCTTGCCGTGGCTGCAAATGGCCCGACATCGATGAGAATCGAGGATATTGCATCCAGATTCAATGCAGTCTGCTTCAGAAGTGAGGTTGGAGAAGCCAACGCGGTGGCTCTTGCCGAAGAACTTCGAAGTCAGGGCTACGTTGTGCCGATTCTTGGAGAAGGCTCCAACGGTGGTTCGATAGTCCATCCTTCCAAGGTTCGAGACCCTCTTGACAGCATTCTCAGCCTTCTGAAGTTCCTCAGCGACAAGTCCGCAGTCAGCTCATGGCTGGGAAAGGACACTTGCACCATTGGGGAACTGGTAAGGTCCCTTCCAGTCTACACCACTACCGACGCTTTTTCTCCGCTTGCCGGAATGAAGGTCAGAACAAATGATTTCGGATCATTCAAGACTCACTTCGAAGCCTTGTGGCAAAAGCGCTTCAATGATCTTTCAAAGCTTGGGATAAGCTCATATGAAGAATACCAGCTGGAGGGGACATCGTGCAATAAGGTTTCAGGTCCGGAAGGAAGAAGCGGCAACTGCAGAGGCGGAATGAAGTTCATGTTGAATGACATGGAAGGAAACTGCATAGGATTTGTCTGGTTCAGGCCAAGCGGAACCGAACCACTCCTTAGGCTTCTGGTGGACGTGAAAGGCAGCAACCAGCAGCTTCATGACAAGCTGCTGGCCTTTGAAAGAGAACTACTGGAAGAAACGGACAACAGCCTTCTAAAGGCCTAATGCCGCGATTGCCGCACCAATTACCGGTGAATCCTTGATATTGACGAATTCATAATGATACCCGAGCTTTTCCGAAAGGAACTGATGAAGGTAGAAGTCGGTATAACGCTTTAGATTCATAGTCTTGTAGAATGTCGTTCCATCGGCGTTTATGCATACAGGTCTGCTTGGATCGGTTCCCTGCCCCGACTTCAGCACCGCCGCTGACAGATTGCAGGCTGTGAGCTTTGCCGACCGGGCTATGAATGAATCCAGAATCAGATAGAGCGATGTTATATCCTGATCATTGCCTGCGGCAACTGCAGAAAGAACATATTCCTTGTTTCTAGGCATTTCCAGGAAATTGCTCATCTCTGTCGTAGTCAATGTGCTGAGCCTGGCAAAGCCATCAGCAAAGCTCTTTGAGAACACACCTTCTTCCACAGCCTTGCGAACCACATGATATGCCAGAGGTCCCAGATAGGCGCCACTTACCATCTTCTCGAATGAATATGAATCAGGATTCTTCGTGGTGGCTCTGAACTCAGCATCAATCGGGCTGACATTCAGAAGGAAATTTCCACTCTCCACATTGATGATCATCCTTGGAGAAAGGTTTTCCCTGCCCTTCAGTTTACCAATCATCTTCGTGTCTTCGACGTATGCGGTATTGGTGCCAGTGCCAAGGATGTATCCAATATAGGCCGAATACTCCCTGCCAGCAGGTGCCACCTTGCCAGCCAGCAATGTGGCGACTGTATCATTGAGAATACCGATCCTATAGCTGGAAACATCGTGGCCGCGTCGCTTGAGTTCGGCAAGCAAGGACACTCCAAGCTTCATTCCCACCACTTCAGGAGCCTTGATCTCCTTGGAGAAGGTCAAAGGAATACCATCAAGGTCCTCGGTTATCTGCGCAGCATAAGAGAAGCAGAATCCAATCTTTCTGCTCTTTGGAAGAAGCCTCTCGGTTTCATCGGCAAGTATGGAGAAGAACTTCGAGGCACTGACTTCGGCATCAAATCCAGGCATCCGCGTCTTTCTGAAATCACTGATCACGGGATTGAGGTCCTGATCAAAGCTGACCAAGCAAGTCCTGAAGTTCGTACCGCCGGCATCCATCACTATGACGCTCTCTCCAACGGCAGGCACAGCGGCGTCAGAGCAGAATGTCGCAATCATCGGAAGAGAAGACCCACTGTCCTCCGTGTACAAACCTTTTGCCATTTCCTCAAGAAACGCATTAGTCACTTCCTGCATATCGAACGAGTCCGGAGAGATACTCCATTTATTCAAGAATTCAGACGCTTTCATATTCCTCCAATCGCAGATTCATCAATTCCCAACTTGATGACTCCGCTTTCATATTTTGTATTATCAATGCTGAAACCTTCAGGATAAGCTATCTCGATAGATTTCAAATCATCCATTCTTATCACAAACAGACCTTTGAGCCTGATTTCTCTTCCAATCTCATTTCCTGAAATCCTCACATCAGCAGTGACGGAACCGATGGTGCCGGATATTCGCGCAGCAAAGGCGTCGCTGATGAACTGGCTGACACTTGCGCTTTGTCTTGAATAAGAGAATTTCAATTGTCCATCAAGTACATACGAACCCTCAAGGTAGCCCCTCGCTGACAAGGCTCTGTATGTAACAAGCGAATACGAATTGTCCCTGGCTTTGCGTGGATTTGAGAGCAGCTTGGACAAGAAACCGGCAACACCTCCGGCTTCAGGCGCTATGGACTGAACAATGTCTACAATGTCTGCATCGCTGAAGCTGATGGAAGACGGCAGCATTCCATCCTTTCCAAGGACTTCTACGCCATCAGCCTTGGCCATTGGCGAGAGAGTTCTTCCAATAATCACAGCAGACGAAGAATCAATCAAAGCCCAAAGGCAATCAGAAACCTGCTGCACCTGCAATGAAGCAGAATTGACCGTCGAAGCGACAAGGCAAATAGCAATTATTGTAATAAAAACTCTTTTTTTATTCATACCTTATTCTAAACGCCTTTTCACTTTATTTTCAACTGGTATTTTGTCAAAGCAGATACATCCTGATTTTTTTCGGGGAAACTAAAATCAATGGTATAAATTAATACAGCTGTAGAAAATACTACAGCATAATTTCGACATTTCCTGAGTTCGTGACGGCATCTTTGACTGTGCAAAAGCCAGAGCTTTCAGGACCCGACTTCGTCCACAAGGCGGTATCCCACCCCCACTTCGGTCATGAAGTACACAGGCTCGTTAGGATTGGGCTCGATCTTGTGGCGAATGCTGGTCATATGAACCCGAAGAAGCTTGTTGTCCGAGCCGATTGACGGTCCCCAGAGGCTGGTCATCATCTGCTTGTATGTCATCACCTGACCTGCATGAAGGCCAAGAAGCTCCACTATCCGGTACTCGTTCAAAGTCAAGCCTACATCTTCGCCATTCAGGGAGACCCTGCGACGCCTGAAGTCTATGCAAAGCTCTCCTACATGAAAGCTTTCAGTCAGAGCGACTTCTCCGTCTGAACTTGAAGTGCGGGTATGACGCAATGCAGTTCTTATTCTGGCAAGCAGCTCGACAGTGCCGAACGGCTTGGAAAG
>JAAYFO010000060.1 GCA_012728215.1 Spirochaetales bacterium
GCGACCTGATCCAGAGCGTCCATTCCCTCCAGTTCCGGTCCAATGATGTTGTTGACGTTATTCACCGCCTTCAGGACACCCTTTCCCATATAGCGATTCTTGTCGCCATCACGAAGTTCAACAGCTTCATGAACACCAGTGGAAGCGCCACTAGGAACAGCAGCACGGCCAAAGGAACCATCTTCCAGATATACATCCACCTCAACAGTAGGATTACCACGAGAATCAAGAATTTCTCTTGCTTCAATGAAATCAATTGTACTCATAAACAATCTCCTGATTTGAATAGCTATTTAAATATGTATGCAATAATTCCAAAAGTCAATAGAAGTCAAATCATCTTCCATCTTCTTTTGTCATTGATTTTCTTTCACTGAATGAAATTGGTACGAGCTGAATCCCGCTTTGGCAAAATCCGCCCTGATCTTCAGTTCATCTGAGGTCTTCTGCACAATCTGCTTGTATGCCTTCTGTGCAAGCTCCATTGAATACTCTTCACAATAGATCTGATCCAACGCCTTGCATGCAGCAGCCCGTTCGGCACCTTTTGCATGGAGTCGCTGCTCCATGAGGAGCCTTCCCTCAGGCTTCTTCTTCAGCCTTGAACGAATGAACTCAGTGCAGAACCGCACTTCATCCAATGCGCCTTCCACTTCCAGCTGATCAAGGGCTTTCTTCACAAACTCTGCCTCAAAGCCTCGAATATACAGTTTTCTTGCCAGCTCGAACCTGCAATGCTCACGCATTCCAAGCAGCTCCAAGGCTTTCTGGCTGCATTCATCAAATCTGCAAAGTTCTCTCAGATGCTCAAAATCATTCTGATCCAGGCTCATGTCTTCCTTCAATTTCTGCAAGACAAATATCCTGTTCGGAATCAAAAAAGAAGAGTCTTCCGAAACTGCCTTCCAGCAGCTTCCTGAAGACTCTCTCAAAACAGTAGCAAACACTGCCATTCGTTCCTCTTCCAGACTAACGCTTGGAGAACTGGAACTTGCGACGAGCGCCCCTCTGACCGTACTTCTTTCTTTCGACCATTCTTGGGTCTCTTGTAAGGAATCCGGTAGGTCTCTCAAGCACGAGGTTGGCTTCATCGGCATTGACAAGAGCTCTCGCCAATCCATGACGGCAAGCTCCGGCCTGTCCGGAAACTCCACCACCGCACACTGTGATGACGACATCAAACTTTGTCAGACCATCAACAGCTACGAGAGGCTGCTTGACTTTCACAACAAGTGATTCGATTCCGAAATACTCGGAAACATCACGACCATTGACTGTAATCTTTCCACTGCCTTCTCTCAGATAGACACGTGCTATCGAGGTCTTGCGGCGGCCTGTACCTTGTCCAAGGTTAATATTCTTCACTTCTGCCATTTTCCGTACCTACCTTAGATTTCAACCTTGATCGGCTGCTGCGCTGCCTGCTTGTGATCAGCGGCGGCATACACCTTCAAACAAGTGAAGAGCTTGCGTCCAAGAGCTCCCTTAGGAAGCATTCCCTTTACAGCATGCTCCATTGGGAAAACCGGCTTGCGGACAATCATGCTCTTATAGTTCTCTGCAGTGAATCCACCTGGATAACCAGAGTGTCTATAATACATCTTGTCTTCAAACTTATTTCCACTCATCTTTGCCTTAGCAGCATTGATGATCACAACACAATCGCCCATATCCATATGTGGAGCGTACTCCGGCTTATCCTTGCCACGGAGGATTCTTGCAGCTGCAACGGCAACTTTCCCGAGCTCCTGCCCTTCCGCGTCAATCAGATACCACTTTTTTGTGCCTTGCGGCTTAACAAAAATAGTCTTCATGATATTTTCATCCTAAAGTTCAAGTATTTTGCGTCTGCAGGAAGCGATTGAGTAGGATCGCAACACTCACACAGTAACATTCAGGAACGCATAATTGTGGGATTTGGGGAAATAGCACCATCCCGAACTCTTCTGCATGTGCACGCAACGCTCATAATATATTTTATAGGCTGGCTTTGTCTAGTACCCTCAGGAGTTTTTGTCTGTTTTTATGACAAATCATTTGAAGTTGAGAACGTGCAATCTTGATAGGCAAGTTAGCTTTTTCTTAATGGAAACTTCCACTCCCAGGAGAAGCAGAACCTTTTTTCATCATTTGCTCAGCAATAATTCAAATTTCCCTGTTCTCATGGTAAAGAGCCGCACGACTCTGTGTTCCAAGGAGGACGGCAATGCACAACAGCAACAGCATTTTTCCAAGGTCGAGCACAGAAGACATCGACATCACCAACGACATCATGTTCTCATACGTGATGAGCCAAAACGACATCTGTTTCAAGATGATCTCATGCCTTCTGCCCGACATCAAAATATCAGGTCGAGGCTCTGCAAGGCTCACATGGACGTCAGCCAGCTTGGCATGGAAGAAAGCTTCAATGTCCTCAAGCCGAGCTTTCTGATCTTCATCTGCAAGTTCGACCCGTTCTCTCTGGGACTGAGAAGATACATGTTCAGCCAGAGGTGCAAGGAAGGTCTACATCAGGGAGATAGACGACGCGGTGCACATGGCGCGCACCGACGAGCAGTTCAGGAGTTTTTACATGTTGCTGGAAGAGAAGCTTATGCGTGAGAGAAAATCCGGATACGAGGAAGGAATAGCCAAGGGTATAGCTGAAGGAAAAGCCAAAGGCAAATCTGAAGCCGCCATGCTGATTGCAAGAAAGATGATTTGTGCTGGAATGAGCATCACCAATATAGCTGGGCTCACCGGACTTGGTGAAGCAGAAGTAGAAAAGCTCAGTGCAAAGCAGACAGAAGAATAAAACTTCATCCATAAGGGGCAGGAACAGTGTGGCTGGACTTGAATATCAAACCGTCCTATAGAAAAACAAGCCTAAATATTCCAAGCTCCTTGACAATATAACTTCAGCAAGTACTATTGAAAGAACCTTTTGGGTGGAGAATTATGCCGGAAAAAACAAAAAGCCTTTATATTGAGAGCCTTGGCTGCGCAAAGAACCAAGTCGATTCAGAAGTAATCATCGAAAAGCTCCGACAGGATGGTTGGAACAGGACAGATGATGTCTCCAAAGCTGATCTCATCATCGTCAACACCTGCGGATTCATTGAAAGTGCAAAGCAGGAATCCATTGAAACAATATTCAATCTAAGCCAGCAGGCAAGCAATGATGCACGCATTGCCGTCTGCGGATGTCTGGCTCAACGTTACGGCAAGCAGCTTCTTGACGACATGCCTGAAGTAGATGGAATCTTCGGCAACCACGACCTTGGAAAGATTTCGGAATTCGTCAAGAACATTCAGAACGAAAGACAGCAGTTCACCCCAGAGTATCCTGCGGACCCATATGATGAATTCGATAATCGAAGTCAGCTGCTCAGCTGGCCAGGGAGTGCATATCTGAAGATTTCCGAAGGATGCAATCACCGATGCCACTACTGTGCCATACCTGTCATCAGAGGAGACCTTCGAAGCCGTCCGATGGAGCTCATCCTGAAGGATGCTCAAGAACTTGCAGATCATGGCATAAAGGAAATAAACATCATTGCCCAGGATCTTGCCGCATACGGCACCGATGTGACCGAAAAAGGTCTCTTCATCGATCTGCTGGAAAAGATTGCAGCCATCCCCGGCGATTTCCGAATAAGACTGCTCTATATCCATCCAGATGCATTCCCATCAGGACTTCTTGACCTGATGAAGAAGAATTCCCGCATTCTTCACTATTTCGACCTTCCGATGCAGCATGCCGATCCCGACGTGCTGAAGGAGATGGGAAGAACGGGGAGTCCAGAAAAATATGCCGATCTTGTGAACATGATAAGGACAGAGC
>JAAYFO010000061.1 GCA_012728215.1 Spirochaetales bacterium
AAGCAGCTGGATTACTCCAAATCCCGAGAATGTCGGGATCAAGGAGTTACCATCCTTGAGGACATACTTCTTGTCCATGATTCGATCAATGATCGTGGCATATGTCGAAGGTCTTCCTATTCCCATCTTTTCCAGAGTCTGAACCAAGGATGCTTCGGTGTATCTCACAGGCATCTTTGTTTCATGAGACAGAGGATTGAGTGAACGAAGATCAAGAACCTGTCCAGCGACAAGCGAAGGAAGCAATCCTTCCTCATCCGAAACATCATCATCACAACCTTCCACATAGACCTTGATGAAACCGGGAAATTCAATTCTCATTCCAGTAGCTTCAAACACCGATGATTTAACCAGTATTCTGACTACTGTGCTGAGCTTGCGGGCTTCCGCCATCTGACATGCCAGGGTTCTGCGGAATATCATCGTATACAGAGCCAGATCCCTTCCTTCCAGTCCGGAATCGGAAGGACTGACGAATTCACCATTGGCCGCAGCTGGTCGGATTGCTTCATGGGCTTCCTGAGCATTGGCACTCTTGGCAGCGAAATGGCGTGGCTTCGGGCTCAGGTACTCAGCACCGAACATGCTTTCAATTGCATTCCTTGCAGCCTGAGTCCCTTCTTCAGACAATGATGGACTGTCTGTTCTCATGTATGTGATGAATCCTCTTTCATACAATCCCTGGGCTATTCTCATCGTATCCTTGGCGCTGAGTCTGAGCTTTCGGTTTCCCTCCTGCTGAAGAGTCGATGTGATGAACGGCGGAGCTGGCCGCTGTAGGACGGTCTTCTCCCTGACTTCATCGATTTTCCAGGTTCCATCCCTGAGTTCATCGGCAAGTGCGATGGCGCCTGCCTCATCCAGAAGGATTGTGTTCTTCTTGTTCAGATACTCACCAGTCTCCGAATCAAAGCTCTTTCCATCAGCGACCTTGTTTTCGCCGATCTGCATCAGTCTTGCGCCAAAACTTGAATCCGATACTCCCAGCTGGGCTTCCAGATCCCAATATGAACCATTCTTGAAAGCCATACGGCATCGTTCGCGGTCCACAATCAGTCTCAATCCCGGGGACTGGACACGGCCTGCAGAGTAAGTCTTGTTTGACAGCTTCTTCCATAGCACAGGGCTGATTGAATAGCCGAACAGTCGGTCAAGGATTCTTCTTGCCTCCTGCGCTCTGACCAGATTCATGTCAATCTCACGGCCTTCTTCAAATGCGGCAAGGATGGCTTTACGTGTTATTTCATGAAAAACCATTCTTCGGTATGGTACCTTTGGCTTGAGCACATCAACAAGATGCCAGGAAATGCTCTCTCCCTCTCTATCTTCATCAGTTGCAAGAATGAGCTCGTCTGACTTGGCCAATGCATTCTTCATCTGGGTTATGACTTTCTGCTTTCCCTCGATTATTTCAAACTTAGGTTTGTATCCATTCTCGATATCTATTGACAGACTGTTTTCAGGAAGTGCCCTTATATGACCATAACTGGCCAGGACTGTACACTCAGATGGAAGAAATTTCGTGATGGTCTTTGCCTTCGTGGGAGACTCCACTATTATCAAGGTATGCTTTTTGTCTGTCATCTTTTCCTCCGAAGTTTCAAATTGCGGTCGCAAGTAACAATATTGAATGCTTTTATCCCATTTTGTCAACCTCGAACAAAAAAAACCATCACAGGACAATGCACATTGATGTCGGCAAGTTGAAATTTACTTGAAGTTGCATCATATTATAGACATGAAAAAAGCAATGATGATGGTATTGGCAATAGCTGTGGCATTCCTGCTTGCAGGATGCACAGTCACTCAGGGAATTTCACTCTCTTCAGATGGGAATGGAGAATGCGGTATCCAGCTGGACACATCAGACTACTTCAAGTCTCTGATAGTGGATCTGACCTCCTTTGACAAGCAGGTTGCAAACAAGGGAAAGGATCCCGACACTATCATTCTCGACAACTCAATAGGGACTCTCTGGAGCAGCATTGGGAACAGCAGCGCCTCTTCCTATGTGAATTTCTACCGCACACCTGCGCCTGAGAAATCATATATCGGGACCATCAGGTTCACAGACCTTGACAAACTGATTGCGGATCTTGGATCCAAAGCCTCCAGGAAAGACATTGATTCTCTTTTCTCAATGACATCAAATTCCATCACAATCCGAATCGGGATGGACAACTACCACGTTCTTTCCGAGCTTATTCCTTTCCTTAAGGAAGAGAACTTCGAGGCGTATGGACCTGTGTACAACCATGGATACAGCGAAGCGGACTATCTGGAGATGATGGATTTCATCCTTGGCGACAGCACTTCAGAAAACATCAAGAATTCCGAAATTGACATCAGCTTCTCTGTCCCTGGCTCAATTGTCGCTACCAATGGCACCATGACATCATCAGACACTGTGAGTTTCTCCATTCCACTGATCAAGCTTCTTCTACTGAACGATGACATTCAGATGACCGTTTCCTGGAAATAGTCAGTCAAATGCCATTCCTGATGCTGTCTCTTTTCAGAAGAACAGGCTGAAAGACCGTAAAACGTGGAATGCTTTCAGGATTCT
>JAAYFO010000062.1 GCA_012728215.1 Spirochaetales bacterium
CGCAGGAACGTGGAAGCGATGTCAAAATCAGGAATATTGTATTTGAATGCATGTGCACTGCCGGCGACAGGTCCTTCTTCAATATCTTCCAGATTCCCCAAAGCCATCTCCAGGAACGAGCCGCCGACTTTTCTTGCCTTCATGCTTCCTGTGACGACAAGATGAGTCTCTGCGCGGGTCAAAGCCACATATAGAATCCTCTTGCTTTCAGCATTCTCCATCTGGTTCTCCAAATCTTTGCTGTACTTCTGGAAGAAATTCCTCGTCGAACTGTTCTCCATATGGTTTGGAATCGGCAGTCCGTCATCACAGATGAAAAGATTCGAGTCGTGACGTCCTCCCTTTCCTGATGCGGCATCACAGAGAATGACAATCGGGAACTCCAGACCCTTGGATTTGTGCACAGTCATCATCTGCACCCCGAAGGTGTTCTCCCTGAGTATCTCAAAGTCACGGATTCTGCTGTTCTCACCAAGCAGCGGTCGACAATATGACATGAAATCAGACAATGACCGTCCTGAATCATCAAAGGTCCTTGCCAGAGTCCAGAAGCTCTCAAAGTGTTCCATGAAGATCTGACTCGATTTCCTCGTGACCAGAAGATAACGATAGCCCCAATCATTCCAGACAAAGTCCACCATCGATGCGATTGTGCCATTTGCAGACATCGCCTTCAAAGCCGCAAAGCAGGACGATGCGAATTCATATCGCTTGCGGCTCTCTTCGCTCAATGTCGCAGCGGAAAAAGGAGGCACAGCCAACGCTGCCGAAAGATCAGCACCTTCCAGATGGCATAGCGGGCTGGACAGAACTGAAAGATAGGCAAGCCGGTCCTCAGGGAAAAGACAAAGCTGCAGGACATTGCATATGTCATTGGACACTGCATCCTGCATCAAAGCCCTAGTCGCCTGAAGGCAATATGGGATATTTTCTACGCGCAAAGCCTTCTCCAGAAAATGCTGCCGTGACATGGTCCTGTACAGAATTGCAATTTCATTGAATTTCGGCCGTCGTCTTCCATTCTCAGCCTTGGAATCCGGAATAAGATACTCATCAGTCTCCGTCATCTTCTTGACAAGATTGGCGACAAAGGCGGCTTCCGCCTGCTCCTGAGAGGCCTCGTCCTCATTCTTTTCTTCTTTTTTCGGCTTGATGAAGTAATCGAAACGACTTTGGATCCCTTTTGCCGGTCTTGTTCCCAAGCTCTCAAAGTCAGCCTCAAATGATTCTCCGCCGTTGGCCATCACCCGTAGAAAAATCCTGTTGAACTCTTCAATCAGATCAGGTTCAGTACGATAGTTCGTCCTCAGATCTATCGATGCACCGCCGGCTTTCACAATCTCAGAGGAAAGCGACTTGAAGACAGAGACATCCGCACCACGGAAACGATAGATGGACTGCTTCTCGTCTCCAACAAAGAACAGCTTGGATCGTTCCAGGAACTCAGGCCCAGGAACCCCATCTCCTTCATAACCCAGGCGTTCAGCAAGCAGAAACAGAATCTGTTTCTGAAGCTCATTATTATCCTGGAACTCATCAATCATGATGTACTTGAACTTATTCTTGTAGTATTTTCTCAGCTCTTTGTTGCGGATAAGGACATCAAGCGCCATTCTGCTTATGTCAAGGAAACTCAAAGATGCCGATTTTCGCTTGAATGCAAGAACTTCATCCTGAAACTCACAGAGAATCCTGAACACCCCCTTCATTGGTTCCTTTCCAGCCAGTGCTTCAGCACCATTGAGAAACACTTGAGTCTTGGATCTGAAATCACCGATGTATTCCGAACGATTCGGAAATTCCTTGTTCTTCTTATCCTTTGTTCCGTCAATCTTCAGAAGTGGGAATTCCTTGATGATCGCATCCACGTCAAGAGATCTGCACAATTCGATGAAACGATTGACAACTTTTCTGTTATCCTCGTTTCCAAGTTCCCCAAGAAGAAGCTCGCCTGCAGACATAACTTCAGCAGCCTGATTGCCGAACATTGCATCAAGTCTGGCAGAGAACTCATCATACCAGGATTGAGGATCATAATGACGGTCAAGAGTGAAGCAGGATTTCCCAAGCATCTCAAAAAGGTTGAAGAGCTCAGCTTCTCCATAAAGCCTTGCAAGCACACCCAATTCCTCAGTGCCGCTGTGCTTTCTCAGAACAGAAGTGGCCAGCCTTCCATAAGTCTCCGCCGCCTCATCCTCTTCGGCGACAGTGAAGCTGCTTGCTATCCCATAGCGAATGCAGTCCGCTTTGACAACTTCGGAAAAAAAACTGTCCAACGTGGAGATCGATGCATCGGAGAATTTCGAAAGCTGCTTCTCGTCTCCGGCTGAAAGCAATCTCAAATATATCCGCTCATTCATCTCAGCAGCTGCCTTGCGTGTGAACGTCAGGGTGAGTATCTGATCGCAGTCAGCTTTCCCTTCCAGTACAAGACGAAGAAAGCGGTAGGAAAGAACTGTCGTCTTTCCTGACCCCGCCCCAGCCTTGACCACAGTGTTCAGGTCGCTGTTCACAGCGATCATCTGGTTCTCATCCAGCTTTCGCCCATCAGCACGAAGGATTTCTGCAAGCTTGTCGTTGATCTTCATCTTATTACATACCTCCGTCGGCATACAGGAAAGAAGCCGCAACCCTTGCAGTTCCAATCACCCGGAGTGGGATTGAAATCGCCCTTGTCGATTCCATCATTGACAAGTTCGACCCGCTTCTCCAAAATGCCGTCTGCTAGCTTGGCGCCATCCTC
>JAAYFO010000006.1 GCA_012728215.1 Spirochaetales bacterium
TATGTTCCAATCGCCACTGTTGTGAATCTTGTTAGAGAGATAGATATTCTCAAGGAGAATGGCTTCTGGGTGTATGGTGCGGATATGAATGGCACGAAAGCTTCTGAAATGAAATTCGCTGAGCGTACTGCCATTGTGATGGGAAGCGAGGGAGAAGGGATGAGTCGGCTTGTCGCTTCAACCTGCGACCATATAGTATCAATCCCAATGCAGGGGCATATCGACTCTCTCAATGTATCTGTTGCAGCTGGAATATTGATGTACGAGTTTAGACGCAACTGAGAATAATTGACAGCATGTGAATTGAATAAAAACTGGTCAGACAAAAGCAGTCTGACCTTTTTTTTGTTGAATAAGGGTGAAAAACCTGTTTTTTGCTCCTGAATATTAAAAAAAAGTGTATTTTCATGCATTTTTCTGTATTTAAAGATTGAAAAATGTTATTTCAGGTAGTAAAGTTTAAGAACTTAATACAAAAGAGGTAACTTATGAAGAAGATTATTATTGTTTCATTGGTCATGCTCACAGTGCTTTCCTTTGCTTTTGCTCAGGGAAATGCGGAAACAAAATCAGCTGCGGCTCCGTCGAAGGACGATTTCCATATTGGAGTCGTGACTGGTACTGTATCGCAGAGTGAAGATGACCTGAGAGGTGCGGAAGCTCTTATCAGTGAATATGGTTCAGTTGCTGATGGTGGAATGATTCAGCATCTCACTTATCCTGACAATTTCATGGATGAGTCAGAAACCACAATTTCCGTCATAGCAGGACTTGCTGATGATCCTAAGATGAAAGCTATTATCGTAAACCAGGGAGTTCCTGGAACCACAGAGGCTTTCAGACAGGTCAAGGCAAAGAGACCTGACATCATTTGCATAGCAGGTGAAGCTCATGAAGATCCAGGTACGATCTCTTCTGTTGCTGATCTGACAGTCAACAACGACTTCGTCGCACGTGGATTCCTTATCATCAATACCGCTCACCAGCTTGGTTGTGATACGTTTGTGCATATTTCATTCCCAAGACATATGGCATATGAGACAATGAGCCGCCGTGTGGCGATCATGAGAGCTACATGTGAAGAGCTTGGAATGAAGTTCGTGCTGGAAACTGCTCCAGACCCAACAAGTGACGTAGGAATTGCCGGTGCTCAGCAGTACATTCTTGAGAAGGTTCCTGAATGGGTTGAGAAATACGGAAAGAACACTGCTTATTTCTGTACTAACGATGCTCATACTGAGCCTCTTCTCAGACAGCTTCTCAAATATGGTGGGTATTTCATTGAAGCAGACCTGCCGTCTCCTCTCATGGGATATCCTGGAGCTCTTGGAATCGATCTTACTGCAGAAGCAGGAGATTTTGCAGCCATCCTGAAGAAGGTTGAGGCCGCTGTTGTTGCACAAGGCGGCGCCAACAGATTCGGAACATGGGCATTCAGCTATGGATATACAACATCCGCCGGTCTTGGACAGCATGCTATCAATGTCGTCAAGGGAGAAAGCCAGTTGCTCAAGCTTTCCGATCTGATGAAGGCTTATGGCAAGTTCACACCAGGTGCCAAGTGGAACGGATCTTTCTACACAGATACCGCTACAGGTGTCAAGGCAAAGAACTTCGTTCTGATCTACCAGGACACTTACATCATGGGTGGA
>JAAYFO010000063.1 GCA_012728215.1 Spirochaetales bacterium
ATTCCAGATTTCCAGATATTTTCCACAATGACAGCCAGGCTTGCAGTCAGGACCGCATTTTGGCTGGCCTGTATCGATGAACATCTCAGTATCAGGACCACAAGGCCCAGTTTCTCCAGCAGGACCCCACCAGTTATCTTCACGTGGCATGAAGAAAATCCTCTCGCGTGGAATTCCGAGGCTTGCCCATATTTCAGCAGACTCGTTGTCACAAGGGACTTCATCGTCGCCCTCGAACACAGTGACACTCAAGTTTGCCGGGTCAATATTGAGAACCTTTGTCATGAACTCATAGCTATAGCTGATTGCTTCCTTCTTGAAGTAGGCGCCAAGAGACCAGTTTCCAAGCATTTCAAAGAAAGTCAGATGAGAAGTGTCTCCCACGCTGTCGATATCGCCAGTTCTTATGCACTTCTGATAATCAGTGAGACGATTCCCGGCTGGATGTTCAGCACCGATGATGTATGGTACAAGCGGGTGCATGCCGGCAGTAGTGAAAAGCACTGTCGGATCGTTTTCAGGAATGAGTGACGCACCCGTGATATGGGCATGCCCTTTTGAGACAAAAAAATCAATGTATTTTTTTCTTAATTCGTTAGCTGTCATGCTTCCGATACTATTGACTGATGGCCTTTGTGTCAAGGAATCAGATCCAGCTGACAAGCCCCATTGCAAGCACTACGGCAAAGAGATTCGACATGAAGTTGACCATGTCATTGTCAATCCAGCGAAGGCCCCTGACAAGTTCAAAAGGCCTTCCATCCTGGTCCTTGTCCCGCTCGGTCAGCAGGTCTGTCTTGTCATCAAGATACAAGGCCTGGGCAAACGCCCCAAGAAGGCTGTCCACCAGACATCCAAAGAAGCCGGCAAGGCAAACCATGGATACCAGCATCCATATCTTCGGTATTGGAAAAAGGATCCCGACCAGAAGTGAAACTGTAGCGGAACCAAGAAAACCACCGATAATGCCCAGTGCAGTTATTCCACCGCTGAGCCCTTTTTCCACTGGCTGAAGATTTCTGATTGAAACTGGCTGTCTCTTTGAAAGACGCCCTATTTCCCCTGCCCATGTATCGGAATTGGCTTCTGCCATTCCAGCAGAGAAGATTACAAGAAAAACAGAATCATTGGTGAAGTAATATCCCAAGGCACCCAATAGAGCTAGAAAGCCATTGGCAAACACCTGAACTGCATCGCGAGCCCCTTCCTTTTTCTCATAATTCCCCTTCTTCTGTCCCTGGCTCAGCTTTCCCAGCACACCAGCACTGAGAAAAAAGAAAAGAAGGACAAGCAAGCCCTCAAATCTGAGGCACCACAGGCATCCGATTCCAACAGCCAATGCGGCAAAGCCACCGCTTACGGTAAGCGCCTTCGCCTTTATGAATACCAGACAAAGAACCAGCATCAAGCCAAATATAAGAACAAGACTCCATGGAAATTCAATTGAAAAAAGCAAGTTGTCCAGAATCCTCATCAAATGACCACCATGCAGAACAAGGCCACAAGAATCGGAACAGTGATGTTGTCCAATCCCTTAGGCGTAAATGCTTCAACAGCTGCGGCAAAGAAAGCACAAATGAAATATGGAAGTGAAAGCACCAAGGAACCTGAATAAAGAAGGGAAATCACCAGATACGATACAACCAGCATCACTCCAGATCCAAGCCACGTCTTTTTTCCAGGAAGATACGTAATCCGGTTTTTTCCAAGCATCGAACCAAAAAGACCTGCAAATCCATCTCCGAATCCCATGACAAGCACACCTGCTCCAAAATCATTGATGTTCATTCCTATATCAAGAATTCTAAGACAGCACACCAATATCACCAGAGACAATGGATAATAAACAGTTCCGTATCTGTTGCTGCCTTCCAGTGCACTGGCAAGAGCCTTGGGCTTACCCGTAATGACAATGAAGAGATTGGCACCGATAAAAGCGACAGGAAGTGCAAGCTCAAGCCAAATCGAACCTAAATAAAGGTATTGCACATACACAAAATAGAAGCATGAAACTCCTATGTGAACGAATTTTCGAGAGAACTCATGAGGAAGGTCATTGATTTTTCCTAACGCCCATCCAAAAAAGAGAACCCCACAGACCAGTGCACCCGAAATCAGCACCCCTTGAATGTCATGGCTCATTACCATGCACCTCCTCCTCCACCTGAGAATCCACCACCTGAGAATCCGCTTCCTCCGAACGAGGAACCGCCGACTCTCAGGCCTGGACTTCCGGAAGAAGAACTTTTTGGCATGACTGCCAAAGCAAACTGCCTGTTCCATGACCGAGCCAGATGAGAATAGAAGAACGCATCAAACACCAGATTATGCCCTGAATACCAGATTGGGGCAGCCATTGCAATACCATCGAATTTCCTAGCCCACTTATCCTCAAGACCAAGGACAATGGCATAGGACAGATTATGATAGAAAACCTGCGGATCTGAATCAATCATCAGCTTCAGCCGATCCATTTCAACCTTTTCAAGGAATTCTCGATAACCAAGAATCATTTCCAGAACCTTCTGTCCGTAAGCACTCCGTTTCTCGGTGATTGCGGCAAA
>JAAYFO010000064.1 GCA_012728215.1 Spirochaetales bacterium
GATATAATCAACTGGAATTGCAGGATCCTTGATTATTCTCCCAAAGTCATATGTTCCGTTGACTCTCCACCATGACAGGATTCCAGGTCTGGCTGCATCGTTTGGAACAGGACATGCACATGGTGCAATGGCTGTGAAAGTTGGGGCTATCATTCTCCATCGTGATATTGGAAGCCGGGCATGCCCGTGCACAGAGTCCGCAACCTGTGCAAAGAGATGGCACCGAACCATTGGATTCTGATAACATAGGAAACAATCCAGATGAATGCAGAATCCTTTCTGGCTGAGAATGCGGGAAAGGGCAAAGCTGGAGCTTCCTGCAATGGAACCCTGACATCAAACAGCACTGCCGAACTATCTGAAATCGAGTTGAAGCATGACGCAAGCTTTCTTGCTGCAATTGAGGTATTTCCAGTTCCTGAAAAGACGTAAATCACTATTTTCATTTCACATCCAATCATCAGCAAGTCTATGTGAAAAAAACGCTTTTTCAAGTCTCAGGAAAAAGTAAGACAAGGCCATTCAAACAGGAACTTTTTTCTTGCTCACTAACTGGTTTCACTCTATACTTAGTCTAGATTTCATTTTTTTGAAGTCAATAGGAGTTTGCTATGAAGAAAACCTTATCAGTTGCCTGCATCATCATTGCCTCATGTGCAATGCTGTTTGCAATGGGTGCCGAAGAGACCCCCGCTGAACTGACCGGAGTCGCAGTTTTGGCAAGAGATGGCGAGAAACTTACACACGACCAGCTTGTCCTGAAGATGTCTGAAGAGACCGGAGTGTTCAAAGTATATGGAAACACGAGCAGGATCACCACTGCTGTCGAAGCTTTCGGAAAGCTTTACGACATTAAGGTTGAGTCCTCCAATCTCAAGGATTCTGATATATATGAGAAGCTTGAGATTGAAATCGCCGGAAAGATCATTGGAGCCGACATGGTGATGATCCAGGATGGAGCCCAGCTGAAAAGCCAGATGGTATCCACTGGCAACCTTGTCAATTTCGTTCCACTTTCTGTTAAGAAATACGTTGATTCCGATGATCAGAATCCGCTGGTGCAGCAGTACATCAACAAGCTGTTCATTTGGAACAACAAGGGCGATGCTGTGAAGAACTTCACCAACGTCTGGCAGTTCACAGAACCTGAGATGAAGGGCAATGTGATCTTCAAGAGCCCTGAGCTTGAGCAAGTCAACATGAATTTCCTGATCATGTGCACAAGCGATAAATGGGCTGGAAAGCTTGCCCAGGCCTACAAGAATCTATATGGCAAGGAAATCGAGCTGGGTTCATACAAGAACGCTGGTTACAAGTGGGTTGCCGAATTCCTTGGAAACTGCACATTCATCAAGAGCGACACGACTATTGCCGAAGAGATAAGTCAGGAGACTGCATCCGGCAAGGCCGGACTTTTCGTCCTTTCCAAGCTTCGCTCTTCATCTGTGCTTTCCGACAATCTCACAGTAGGCGAGTATCGAGCAGTCGAGACCGGAACCGCAATTGAGCCGTTTGCAGGTTTTATGTATCCTATGTATGCAATGATCACATCCAATGCATCAAGGCCCTACACTGCCATGCTTTTCATCGAGTATCTGATGACAGCCGAGGGCTTCATGCCGTGGGGAAAGAGCATCGGAGCATATTCCGGGAACGGGAACATCCCTGCCAAGGAAGGAGATCTTCCTCTTTCTACATGGAAGAGCTGTCTTGTCATGGAAGACCCTGACTTCATCCTCTCAAACTATGAGAATGTGTCTTCATTCGTAATAAAGAATCTCTAGACAGGTTCAATAATTTTTCAGCAGCGGGGGCAATCCCCGCTTTTTTCAACGAGGTGTTTAATGGCGAAAGATCAAGCAAAAGCGTCGCGGATGCTTTTTGGAAACAAAGTCATTGTATTCTTTTCCAAACCGGCCAACGTGATACTTGTCGTGTTCTTCGTGCTGCTTTGCATGCTCACCCTTTATCCGCTTCTCACGCTTGTGAGCGAGACGTTTACGGTGCATGCAGGAAGAGAGTCGGTTGCAACAGGGCAGCAGCGTGGAATGCTTTCGCTGTACAGCTTCAAGAAACTGCTGTTCACGCTCGACGATGGAGGGGAACAGGGCTACAAGAGCAGCACCAGCTGGATTCAGTTCTATTCGCCACTTTTCAATACCCTTTCGGTTTCGCTTCTTTCATCTTTTCTTGCCATACTATTCGGCGGAGTGGTAGCCTGGCTTGTCACTCGGACCAATATACGGTTCAAGAAGTTCATATCAGCAGTATTCGTATTCCCATACATCATGCCTTCATGGACCTTGGCGATGTTCTGGTCAAACTTCTTCAAGAATGTCAATGTCGGGCCTGGAACATCAAACGGGATATTGGCTGCCGTCTTCGGCATAATGATGCCTGAGTGGTTTGTCTATGGCTTCTTTCCCATCTCCATTGTGCTTGGACTCCACTATGCACCGTTTGCCTATATCCTTATCGGCGGAATCCTGAGAAATATGGATGCCAACCTCGAAGAAGCCGCTTCTATTCTCAAGACTCCCCGATGGCGCATTGTTTCAAGAATAACGCTCCCGATTGTGATGCCTGCGATGCTCAGCACCCTGCTTCTGGTTTTCGCTTCAACAATGAGCGCCTATGCAGTTCCTGTCTTTCTGGGATCTCCAGTGCGCTATTACGTGCTTTCCACCAAGATGATGAGCCTGATGAGCACATACAAAGGGCAGGGCTACATCATCGCCTCAGTGATGATCATATTCGGAGTCGTCATCCTCGCAATAAACCAGTCTTTCACTGGAAGCCGCAAGTCTTTCACTACTGTCACTGGCAAGAGCTCTCAGATTTCGCTTGTCAACCTGAAGAATGCCAACTGGCCGATAGCAATCTTCCTTGTTACAATGCTTTTGCTTCTGGCCATTCTTCCTCTTGTGAGCTTTGCCCTCGAATCGGTGATAATCAAGTCCGGCGACTACTCGTTTTCCAACATGACACTCGATTTCTGGATAGGGCGCAACCTTGAATACCTCGACCAGGGTGATGCCAATGGAATATTGTTCAGTCCAAAGGTGCTCAAGGCACTGGCAAACAGCTTGCTGCTCGGTATTTCCTGCTCTGTCATCGCCGGAACATGCGGAGTGCTGGTCGGTTACGGAATTGTGAAACGAAGAGGTTCCTGGCTTTCAGGAGCAGTGAACAACCTCTCATTCTTCCCTTACCTGCTTCCAAGCCTTGCATTCGGTGCGATTTACCTGGCAATGAGCGGAAGAATACCATTCATAAACGGCATGTTCGCTCTGATTCTTATCGGTTCGGTCAAATATCTGCCATTCGCTTCCCGCTCAGGAATAAATGCGATGCTGCAGTTGTCCAATGAGATTGAAGAGGCTGCTGTGATAGTCAACGTTCCATGGTGGAAGCGCATGACAAGGATCATCTTCCCGATTCAGAAGTCCAGCTTCCTGTCCGGGTATCTTCTTCCTTTCGTCTCCTGCATGAGAGAGCTATCATTGTTCACTCTGCTGGTTCCAACAAGCGACACCCTGCTCACCACCATGCTGATGCAGTACAGCGAGAAAGGCTGGGATCAGTTCGGA
>JAAYFO010000065.1 GCA_012728215.1 Spirochaetales bacterium
CATGGTCACAGCGAGCTGGAGATCCTCCGTGATCCCTTGATGAAGGCAAAGGTCAATCAGGGAATCACAACCGAAGTCAGCGGAAACTGCGGAATCGGAGTATTCCCGATACGCGACGTCAGAACAATGCCAAAGGGCCTTCTCACAGAGATTCTAGGGCCATGGGAGGATTTTTCATGGAACGACTATTCCTCCTACAGGTCATTCCTATTTGAAAAAAACAGTCCTTATTCCCTTCTGATGCTTCAAAGCCACAGCATGCTCAGATTCAGTGCGATGGAAGGCAATCCCAACCGCCCCGCTTCTGATTCTGAAATCCTTGCCATGGTCAGGATGCTTGAGAAATCAATGGACCAAGGATGCCTGGGACTATCTACAGGACTATACTATGCACCATGCATCTATGCTTCTGACAAGGAATTGCAGATGCTTGCCGAGACAGTGGCAAGAAATGATGGCATTCTTGCCGTGCATCATCGCTGCGAAGGCACCGATATCAGATCTTCTTTGAAGCAGATAATCACAATAGCAGAAAAAGCAAAGGTCAGACTTGAGATATCGCATCTGAAAATCATTGGAATGAAGAACCAAGGGCTTTTGGACGAAGTTTTCTCAATCATCGAAAATGCAGAGACAGAGATTGGATTTGATCAATACCCGTATGACTTTGGATCGACAAGTCTCAATTCCCTTTTGCCTCCTGACATACTGTCTTTGGATGAAGCTGCTCAGAAGCAAGCCCTCAAGAACCCGTCGACAAGGAAAAAAGTCGTTTCCAAGATGAAGAATCCCCTGGGATGGGACAGCATCACAGATCTTGCAGGAATGGACAACATCCGAATCTCGTATCTTGCTCATTTTCCTCAATATCTTGGGATGAGCCTTGAAGAAATCGCAAAGGCACACGACAAGGATCCATACGACAGTCTTCTTGACATTCTTAGCGAGGAAACTGGCCCGGCAATGATGATAGATGTCACAGAGACCAGAGAAACTCTGAAAAGAATCTTTCTACATCCACTCGGATGCTTTGGAACAGATGCTCTTTACACAGCAAGCAACGGACATCCAAGATCATATGGAGCCGCACCACACGTTCTTTCAAAGTCATTCCTCGATGAAATGGGAACCACGACTGAATTCGCAATAAACCGAATGACAGGCAAGACTGCCACAAGGCTCCGCCTCAATGACCGTGGATTCATCAGAAAAGGACTCAGAGCTGACATCGTCATCTACAATCCGTCAGTCATATGCGATACGGCGACAATGACTAAGGCAGCCTCGAATCCAATTGGAATCAAGGCTGTTTTCATTTCCGGATGCAATCAGGAACTTGGCTAATTATTCTCTTCTGTCTTGGCAGGCTTCTCATCGACAGGGCCAGACCAAAGCTTTTCAAGTGAATAGAAGGCTCTCAGTTCGGCACTCATCAGATGAATCACGATATCGCCGCAGTCAATGAGTTCCCATCCATCAACTCCTGGGTTCTTGTGTCTGTTTCTTACTTCCAGACCCTGGCTTTCAAGAACTTCCCAGATCTGATTGGCAAGGCCTCTGAGATGTCCTATGCTCGTCACTGTGGATATGACGAAGAAGTCAGCCCAGCTGCATCTTGTCGATACATCCACCACAGCGGTATCGATTCCGTTGTGTTCCTCAAGAAATTTCCCGATATTTTCTGCCTTGGCTCTCAATGCCTCAAGCTCTACGCTGTTCTTTTCCATATTAATTCCTCCGACTCATCATCGATCTTTTTCTATTCTATTCCCATCATGAAGGAATCTCTGCAGTTCAACAGAGCTCGATGACGGAACGATGCCCTTGGACTGCCAGTGCGCAATCATGTCATCCAGAATTGCACTTGCTGCAATGTTCAGGTCTCCCTTTGATAAATAACGCTTTCGCTGCGCATCGTCAAGGAATCTTCTTCCTGGTTCGATGAAGTCGGCAACGAAAAGCACCATCCCGACATAACCCATCGTGACGCTTCCCGTAGTGTGCCAATCCAAAGCGCTCAGCCATGACGAAGGAACATCACCGATCATTTCCTGCATCATCCCATGAGCTACGAATCCATGGGCAAGTACGGGAACCCTTGAGAATTCCTCTGGCATCAAAATGCGATGCTCGCTGACATACTGCATGATCCGCTCGTCAGAATATTCCCTTGCCGCATCATGCATGAGTCCCACCACTTCGGCAACACCCATTCCTTCATACGATTCAGCCCCGCGAGTTGGCGGTCCGAACTCATCAAAAAGAAATGACATTGTGGAAGCAACGTTCTCACAGTGCAGAAAGCGCTTCACCGACAAGGTGCTCTTCAGATAATTTCTGATCTGATCAGCGGTACAGAGCATGTTCCCTCACATATTCCTCCACTCGAGGAGGAAGAAGTTCCTCTTCCCTCTCCCCATTGCGGATTTCCGTCGATGAACCCTGAAAGATGGGATTGTCAATGAAGATGCACTGTGTTCCCTCTGGAACCGGAGACGTGATTCCAAACCGTTGGAACACGAGGAACACAACAAGCTTCTTCAATTCTTCAAATCCCTCCCATTCAGCAAGTCTGGGAAGATGGTCATCGCCGATTATAAGACCCATCCTTCTGGAAGCTGGTATGCCGTACTTGCCTATGATGGCCTTTACAGTATCAATGGTATAGGAAACACCACCTTTCTTTATTTCAATGTCATCAATTATCAACTTCTTTTGTTGCAGCAGATTCGGATATGCATCAGCGAAGTCCCCAATTGCAAGGTTCAGCATATCAAGACGCTGTTCAGCAGTCGCACAGGCAACAGCGGTCTGCTTGAAATTGCTCTGATTGGCTGGAACAAGCACGACTGTCGAAAAATCAGTCATAGTCAGAACACATTTGAGCAGATGGAGATGTCCGTTATGGACAGGATCGAAGCTTCCTCCGAGTATCGCCATGTCTGCATTCATCAGTTTTCGTCCTCTGACCAATGGGAATCCTTGTACTCGGCCTCATTGTTGACCTCGGTGGTGAAGCCTGTCTGGGCTTCCTTGTTCACAAGATCAATGAAATGATGCTTAACATTCTCCACGGTTTCATCCATATAGATGGAAAGGCCAAGCACGATTTCTTCAGGATATTGCGACTTGAGCTTCTCCAGGCGTTGGGAAGCTTCGGGCTCATCCAGTTTCGTTCCAAGAATGATTTTCTTCTTCTCAACCAGTTCAGGTGAATGAGAGGACAGTTCGCCCTTCAGTATCTCATACGAATCCAAGTAATTCTCATCAGAAAGATCGATGAAGAAAGCCAGAACCTTGGTCCGTGATATATGCTTGAGGAACTTTATCCCCATTCCAAGTCCCTTGCTGGCACCTTCTATGATACCGGGTATGTCGGCCAGAACAAGATCCTGGTCTGCATATCTCATCATTCCCAGCTGTGGGATCTTTGTAGTGAAAGGATAATCCGCAACCTTCGATCTTGCATTTGTAAGAAGATTCAGCAAAGAGCTCTTTCCTGCATTGGGAAAGCCTACGAATCCAATGTCGGCAATTATGAGCAGCTCAACGCAAACACGCATTGACTGCCCTGGAATACCGGGCTGGGCATACTTAGGAGTCTGCCGGACGGAGGTACGGAAATGCCAGTTGCCAAGCCCTCCCTTTCCTCCCTTGAGGAATACATACCGGGTCTCGTCGCTGAGATCCTTGATGATCTCGCCAGTATCGGCATTCTTTATGACTGTGCCTGGCGGTACAGGAATCTCAACATCGTTTCCTGCTCTGCCATAGCATCTGGAACCAGCGCCGCCATGCCCGTTCTCAGCATTGTAGACACGCCTCAGCTTGAGGCTGGCAAGTGTCCTGAGATTTGTATCCACGACAAATACGACATCGCCGCCCTTGCCTCCGTCTCCACCATCAGGACCGCCCTTGGGAATGAACTTCTCGCGTCTGAACGAAACACAGCCTGCTCCACCGTTGCCGGAGGCGACATCTATGTATGTTTCATCTGAAAAACCAAACATGACAGCACTTGTTCCCGAGACAACTATTCCACGTCGATAGCGACGAAGCTTCTGTTGTTTCTAGTGTAATAGCGAACCTTTCCTGCAACCTTTGCAAAAAGGGTGAAGTCAGAACCAAGACCAACGTTCTCGGCTGGATGGATTCTTGTTCCATGCTGCCTTACGAGGATCTCTCCGCCCTTCACGAGCTGTCCACCATATCTCTTTGTACCTAATCTCTGGGAGTTGGAATCTCTTCCGTTTCTGGAGCTTCCGCCACCTTTCTTATGTGCCATAATCCAAACCCTCCTTAGGCGTTAATCGCGTTCACCTTGATGATGGAATACTTCTCACGGTGTCCCTGAGTCCTGCGATATCCCTTCCTCTTGTGGAACTTGTAAACACGAATCTTGTCACCCTTGACTTCTTCTTCAAGAGAGGCAACGACCTTTGCACCTTCAACATAAGGTGCACCGAATTTCACATTTTCTCCATCGACAACAGCCAGGACAGTTGTGAACTCGACAGCTTCGCCAGCCGCCTTGTCTATTCTGTCAACCTGAATGGTACTACCCACTTCGGCCTTGTACTGCTTGCCTAGGATTTCAACCAGTGCATACATTACTATTCACTTCCTTGTTAGAATTGATGAAATATTTCTAACACAATCAGAAAATTAGTTCAATAAGTTTTTTAAACAAAGGGACATTAAAAGCGATTGACGACCGACCGTTCGTTTGTTAAAATGCATTTTGCAATGACAACTAAGAATCAGATACTGACAAAAGCCATCGAAATCAGCTCCAGTAGAGGACTGAAGGAAATGAGCATGAGCGAACTGGCCGTTGAATGCGGGCTGAAAAAATCATCTCTTTATGCCCACTTTGCAAGCAAGGATGACATCGAGGAGGAAGCCCTTCTGCTTTGTAGCCGGATCCTTGCAAAGGAAATCGATCAGATGGTGATCACCAAAGGCAGTGCCAGGGATCAGCTTCAATCAGTGGCCTTCTTCCTCTACTCCCTTTTCGGTGATAGTGAAACCGGCAGATGCTACACGCTGATCCAGTCCGAGAAGCTCAGGAACATCACGGCCTCAAAAATCTACAGGCAGACTTTCAACATGCTTACAGCCAGATGTGAAGTGATGATGGACATCAAGCTGGGTCTGATGGACAGCCATTATCCAGCAATGCTTTTCTGCTCAGGGCTTGAAAACCTCATCTGTCTCTTTCTGATGAGACAGAAGGAGACAGAGAAATGGGAGGAGTTCTCCTGGGAGATAGAAAAATACTGTGATGGATTTCTGAACCTTACATTTTCTCCAAAAAAGGAATGCCAACCAAAGTGAATGCATTTCTGAGCACCTGAAGCACCATAGAGCAAAGCTCCACTCGAGCCTTGACCAGCTGGGGTGTCTCTGCCTTGAGCACCTGATTGTCATGGTAATAGCTGGAAAACACCTTCGATACATCGTACAGATAGGCACAGATCACGCTAGGATTGAAGTCAGCTCCAGCCTTGCGCACCACTTCAGGATAACGGGCAAGAGACTTTATAAGCTCGCGTTCCGCCGAAATGTCCAGAAGAGAGGCATCGAATGGAATATCAGCATACTGTGCCTTGACTTCATCGTACTTGCGCATCATGCTGCAGATTCTTGCTCCCATGTACTGAAGGTAAGGCCCTGTATTGCCGTTGAAGGATATCGATTCGCTTGGGTTGAACACCATGTCGCGAAGAGGATCGACCTGCAGAAGATAGTAGTTCATTGCACCCAGAGCGATTGATGAGGCAGTCTCATCAATGTCATCCAATGCATCCTCTCTCTGCTTCTCGATGATCTCCTGCCGTGCAAGGCTGGCAAGATTTGCAACCAGGTCATCGGCATCCACCACTGTACCTTCCCTGCTCTTCATCTTCCCATCAGGTAGAAAGACCATGCCATAGGCAAGATGGTGAAGCTCCTTCGCCCAATCGAAACCAAGCTTCTCAAGCAGATGGAAAAGCACCTGGAAATGGTACTTCTGCTCACTCGCCACAACATAAGTCAGGCTGTCAAACGGCCAGTCATCATGACGGCTTATCGCAGTTCCGATATCCTGGGTGATATACAGTGATGTCCCATCCTTTCTAAGAAGGACCTTCTTATCAAGCTTTATGTCTGAAAGGTCGGCCCAGACGGAGCCATCCTCTTCCTTGTAGAATATTCCATCGGCGAGCCCCTGAAGAATCTTGTCCTTGCCGAGCTTGTAGGTATCGCTTTCGTAGTAATACTTATCGAAGCTTATATGCATGGTTCTGTATGATTCCTCCAGACCCTGCAAAGTCCAGTCATTCATCTTCTTCCAAAGCTGTACAGTATCTTCATCACCGGCTTCCCACTTCTCCAGCATCTTCTGTGCCTGTTCCACTGCTGTCGGGTCTTCCTTCTCCCACTGAGCAAACTTCACATAATAGTCACCGACAAGATGATCGCCTTTTTTTCCAGAGGACTGCGGAGTCTCCCCATTGCCGAACCTCTGATAGGCAAGCATCGACTTGCAGATATGAACCCCACGGTTGTTGATGAGATTCACCTTCATCACCTGCGCACCATTGGCCTTGAGTATCTCGGATATGCTGGATCCAATGCTGTCGTTCCTCACATGTCCCAGATGAAGGGGCTTGTTGGTGTTCGGACAGCTGAACTCAACCATCATCTTCCTGCCTGAGTACAGATCGGTCTGTCCATATGCATCCTTGCGTTCTGATATGCTCTCGTATACCGATTGCGCCAACGAGGAAGTGTCGATCTTGACATTCAGATAAGGACCAGCGACAAGCAGCTGGCCATCTGGCCGTCCATCAGTCTTCTCCAATCTGGACATCAGTTCAGAGGCAATTGCAGCCGGAGCTTTTCTAAGGCTCTTTGAAAGAGCAAAGAGAGGAAATGCGATATCGCCCATCTCTGGCTTCGGAGGGACCTGGGCCCCGACCTTGATTATGGAATCCAAGCCTGTTCCAGCTTCCATCTGCATTTCCTTCAACTGATCATTGACCAGATCCAACCACTGTTCCCTTACTTGCTCCAACATAGCTCACCTCTTATCTTCAAGACATCTTATTCTTACTCAAAGTACGAATAATCTTCAAGAGGTTTGACGCATGGCATAAAGACCGATAGACTGAAACATACCGAAAAAGCATTTTGATTGCGATATCGGCAAAGGAGTCAGTATGAGGCAATGGCTCAGTCAGATCAGTTACTGCGATGATCCAGTACGTGTATTCTCCTATGAAAGCATAGATTCGACAAACATGGAGCTCAAGCGCATGGGTGCACCGGCAGGAACCGTGGTCTGTGCACGCTATCAGTCGGCAGGAAGGGGCAGGCTTGGCAGGACTTTTCTATCTCCCGATGGAGGACTGTACATAAGCTTCGCAATAAGAATGGATGGCACTATGACCGCCACTGCCAAGGCTGCCGTTGCTGTGGCAGAAGCCGTGAAGGACACCTTTGACATCGATCTGAAGATCAAGTGGCTGAACGACATGCTTCTTGGAGGAAGAAAGGTGGCGGGCATCCTGGCTGAAGGATTCTATGATCGGATGATAATTGGAATAGGAACCAACGTCATCACCCCGCAGTCTTCATTTTCCGAAGACATCAGGGACACTGCGGCCTCCCTTATTGGAGCCAATGGTTCTGAAGCTGCAATAGAGGCTTATCGAGACAATCTCATCAGGTGTTTCTTCTCTGCCATCGAAAAAGACTGCCTTGAGTCATATCGCAGCAGGCTGTCCACAATCGGAGAAACCGTCAATGTGCTTCAGGCAGGAAGAACAATCTGCATGGGTCTGGTCACAGGCATTACGGACAGCTATCATCTGATGGTGAGGAAATCCGATGGATCAGTGATTGAACTCTCCACGGGCGAAGTCAGCATAAGGAATCAACAGTGATGTCGTCTTCGCTTCCATCTAGGACTGGGAAGCGTGCCTGAACTATATCACCTCTTGAAAATCCCGGCCTGTCCTCTATTCTGGTCTTTATGTAATTTCCGCTGAGTGCATTCCAGTAGCTTCCCACTTTCTTCTCAAGCAGAAGTTCGACAGGCATCTGAGATTGCCGCCTTATGTATTTTCGATGAAGTTCATCGGAAAGCTCTCTGAGCAGCTTTGCCCTGTCATCGCGGACCTGCTCGCATGGCCGGTCCTTGGCACCGAACAGCATCGTGCCTGGCCTAGGGCTGAATGGAAATACATGAAGCTGGGCAAATCCGTTGTCCCTTATGAAATCATACGTCTGGGAAAACTCGGCATCGCCTTCGCCTGGAAGTCCTGCAATCACGTCACAGGCTAGAAAAGCCCCTGGTCTGGCTTGCCGTATCCGTCCAATGATATCGACAAGCTCAGCGCTGTTGTAGCTTCTGTTCACCCTTCGAAGCACAGAATCCGATGCGGACTGGATAGGAATATGAAAATGAGGCTGGACACGGTGGTCTGATATCAGAGAAAGGAACCGATCATCAACATGGTCAGGCTCAAGCGAGGAGAATCTGATTCTTGTATCGTCCCTCAGCACATTGAGAAGAGCTTCGAGCAGTCCCCCTATTCCATCCGACGAATGGTTGTACATGGTAAGGTTCACACCGGTGAGAACTATCTCATGATATCCCAAAGCCTCGAGCTCCAACGCCCTGGATACGGCCGTCTCCACAGGAAGACTGACCGACGGTCCACGGGCGATATGGACTCTGCAGTAATAGCAGTTGTTATCGCACCCATCCTGAACCTTCAGATATGCCCGGCTGTGGAATGTGAACTTGGTGGCATCGAAACCGAAGGGGTTCTCCACAATGCCTGGAGTCTCCATTCCTTCTGCAAACCTGCGGCACAAAGTGAGAAGGTTTTTCTCAGCTGAACCTGAGATGATGGAAGGGAGGTCCAGAAGACGTGATTTGACCAAGCCACCGACCACGACAACCTTTGGGCTCAGCGCCTCCAGTTCAGTCTGATTCAGCTGTGCATAGCATCCGGTCACAATCACTACATCGGTGGCTTCCTGTTCTGCGAACAATCTGATCATTCTTCTAGCCTTCTGCTCGGCCTTGCTGGTGACGGTGCAGGTATTGACGATATGTATCCGACTCGGCTCGCTGCTGGAAGGAACTGTGAATCCTGCCTTCTCAAAGGCCTGCGCCAGCGCTTCGCTCTCACATTGGTTGAGTCTGCATCCCAAGGTGTAAAATGATACTTTCAAATCCTCATCCTCTCTGTGAAATAATACTATCCCAAACGAGGCACTCGGGACAAGCATCAGCATCAAAAGCCTTTGCCCATGTCCGAAACAAACCACACAAAAAAACAGAATCATGCTAATTGCTTGATTTGCAAGACGAAAAACAGCGGTTTGACCAAATATCAGTCATATGACAGGCCTTTTCGATTCATGCAACTTGAATTTGCATGGATATCGTTGTATTTTTACATATAGTTAAAAACTATCTTTGGAGGGAATATGAAATCCAATAAAAAAATTGCAGTCGTCCTAGTGTGCCTCATTGCAGTATTCGCCGGACAGACATTAGCGGCAGAAGCCTATCTTCCGGCCGACGGACAGACTTCATTCAGTCTTGACGAGGTGTTCTACCTCAACAGTGCAATGCTCAACTGCGACATGCTGCAGTTCATGCAGGCATATATGTACCCGAACGATCCTCTGACATTCTATCAGGAAGCAGCCAACTGGACAGACGAAGACATTGAAACAAATGCTTATTACTATTTCTCCTTTGTTTATCCTCAGATTGCTGGACAGATTCCGTTCTACTACTTCTCCGATCTGGAGGAGTACATTGCAGTCACCCAGCAGGATGTCGGCGAAGGTCCTTTCGAAGTCTATGAGAATATCACGACTTTCGAGGATCTGAGGACAATCTATCCTTCTGGAATCGTCAGATGCAACCCATATGACATGCTGAGGACCACTGCACGCCAGATGGTCTACTATATTGCCCTTGTATCCGAGGATGGGAAATCCCCTTCCGCTGAGAAGGCTGATGCAATTCTTCAGTATCTGTTCGAGCAGATTCAGCAGGAATACGAGAATGCGATGGCTGCAGAGCAATCCGCCGCTGCAGAACAGACTGCCGCACCAGCTGAAGCTGACTGACAATTTATTCTTAGGAGTATGGAAATGACATTTTCAGAAAAGATGAAAGCAAATGCTATTGCTCTCGGAAAGAGGCTTGTTCTTCCTGAAGGAACCGAGCCTCGGACAATTCAGGCCGCACGCATAATCAAGGATCAGAAGATTGCTTCGTCGGTCACTCTTCTTGGAAAGGAAGAGGAAGTCAAGGCCGCTGCCGCCAAGGTAGGCACATGTCTGGAAGGCATCCAGATAATTGATCCGGAGAAGAGTCCTGCCAGGAAGGCTTACGCCAACGAGTATCATGAGCTTCGCAAAGCGAAGGGCATGACTTTGGAGGAAGCTGATTCGGGTATTGTCGATATCCTCAGATGGGGATCGATGATGCTGCGCATGCATGATGCAGACGCGATGGTTGCCGGTGCGCTCAGCACTACCGGAAACGTTCTTAGAGCTGCTTTCCAGATCATCAAGACAAGAGCTCCTTTCAAGTATGCTTCGTCATGCTTTGTAATGAGCACGGACAAGAATCAGTATGGTGCGAATGGCTCGTTCATCTTTGCCGACTGTGCGACAATTCCAAATCCGACAGCAGAGCAGCTGGCAGAGATTGCCGTAGCTTCAGCAGATTCATGCAGCACATTCCTTGGCACTGAGCCAATCGTGGCAATGCTTTCGTATTCCACAAAGGGTTCTGCAAGCGGAGATCTCGTCGACAAGGTTACTCAGGCGACCGAACTTGCCAAGGCTTCCCGACCTGAACTGAAGATTGACGGTGAACTCCAGGCTGATGCTGCAATGGTTCCATCCGTGGCAGCACAGAAGGCACCGGGTTCAAACGTTGCAGGACATGCAAATGTTCTTGTATTCCCTGATCTCCAGGCTGGAAACATCGGATACAAGCTGGTTCAGAGACTGGCAGGTGCAGAAGCCTACGGACCTATTCTTCAGGGTTTCGCAAGACCTATCAGCGACCTTTCCAGAGGATGCAGCGTGGAAGACATAGTAGTGACTTCCGCCATCACCCTTGCACAGGCAGGATCGACCAGATAATCCAGGCTTTTGTCTGAAAAAGGCTGCTTCGATTAATTTTGAGGCAGCCTTTCTTCATCTTCTAGGTTTCGGAAGATTCAAACCCTGAAAGCCATTTTCCACTGCGAAGCCGGAAAAAGCAGATTATTCCACGCACTACCAGATCCAGCATCATTGCGGTCCAAGCTCCTGCAAGTCCCATGCCAGTGCAGTTCACCAGGATGAATGCCAGAGGAATTCTTACCATCCACATTCCGGCGATTGAAATGATGAATGGTCCCTTGGTGTCACCAGAGCCTCTGAGCACCCCGAAGACGAGCATCGAAAGGCCGAAGAAAGGCTCTGCAAAGGCTTCGATTCTCAGGCATCTGGCACCAATATCCATCACCTCGGGATCAGCAGTGAAGAGTGAAGTCAGGGGCATGGCGATGAAATACATGAGCATGCCGGTGGCAGTCATCGTCAGAACGCCGAATGCTGTGGTTATCCAGGCAAAGCGCTTTGCCAATTCCCGGTTTCCTGCTCCGAGGCTTTGTGCGACAAGAGTGGTAGCGGCAGTGGCGAATCCCAGAGTCGGAAGATAAGTAATCGACTCGGCGGTGTTGGCTACGTAATGAGCGGCAAGCGCGGCAGTTCCCAATGTCGAGATGATTGCAGTAAGAGCTATCTGGCCGGAAGACAGTGTCACTCTCTCAAGGAACACGGGGGTTCCGATCTTCAAGGAGGTTCGAAGAGATGTCAATGCAGGCTTCCATGAGGAATGAAGATCGATTCTTGCAGGGAATTCCTTGAGAAAGCACGAAACAGACAGAAGAGCGGCAGATATCAGAGCTGCCAGTCCTGTTGCCATTGCCGCACCCTCGACTCCCCTTCCAGCTCCGAACATGGTGAATTCAAAAGAAAGAAACGTCACCTTTCTGGCAGGAAAGATCAGAATGAAATTCATGATTATGTTTATGATGTTGTTGAGCAGGTTTATGATCAGGGGGGTCTTGGTGTCTCCTGAACTTCTGAGAATGCCACCGCAGCTGATAAGCAGGAAGTTGGCAAGGTATGAATATGCAATCCATTTCATGTAGAGCCTTGCACCTTCAACTACCGATGGACTGGCATGAAGCCAGATGGCAAGGAATCTTCCAACATAGCCCATTAAAAGCACCAGCAAGAGACCGAATACACTGCTCCAGATTATGCACTGCTTTGCCATTCCCCTGGCCTCGGACAGATTTCCGGCACCTATGTTCTTTGCAATCAGGACGGAGAAACCTATGGAGAATGCATTCATCATACCGCTGACCAGCCATATCGTCGAAGTATTGACGGAAATCGCGGCTGTAGCGGCAGGCCCCAGAGAACCCACCATCGCAGTATCCACGAAACTGACCATGGTCTGGAGAACCTGCTCGAGGATCGTCGGCCATGACAGAAGGAGAATAGTCTTGTATGCGGGGATTTTATCGTCCAGTAGATTCATCGGTCTCACCTTGAAGGGTATCATATACACTTACTTGGGATTTCTCAACAGGCACAGCGCTCCATACTTGATTTCAAGGCGTATTGTACAAATGCCGGTCTTTGTCTAAAATGGAATCAATCCAATATCATTGAAAAGGGCTCATAATGGAAATACGACAGACTGCTTTCATCATCAATACCTCGGTATATCTTTATATTCTTGATTTCGAGGATACTTACGACTACACATTCTACAATGACCATTATCTTGTAATGGAAACAGGAAAGATCGATAGGAGGAATAACAGCTTTCAGGAAGCTCTTCAGACAATCTGCAGCAAGCATTATCTGAAGCCAGAGGACATCTACCAGCTTTCAAAGGAAGAACTGCATGAAATGGTTCAGAAAGTCGATGATTATGAGCAGGTCAACATTCTCTGATAATTGACCATCTTTCCGCCCAGCTCAATGCCATTGCCATTCAGCGAACTCTCACTTCAGGAACAGTATTTCTGACGGAATCCGCTATCTTAAGAAGCTCTTCCCTCGAATAGGAGACCTCTTTTTCCATCCTGCCGTCCAGAGTAACTGCTGGATTGAAAGGCTGCAGATACCAGACAGAGGCTTCAAGCCCGCCCAGCAGGACTGCAATCTCATTGAAGTCCTGCGGATTGAGGATTGACTTCGGACAGGTCGTCCTGAATTCATGTTCTATCGGACTGGCCGCGATCAAACTGATGGATTGCCTTACGCTGTCTTCAATGGATGGACAGTGCTCATGGAAGAACATCCTGTACTTGACAATCGGAGCCTTGATGTCCATCGCCACATAGTCCACCAGCTTCTTGTCAATGAGACAGGAGATAACCTCAGGAGCAGTTCCGTTGGTATCAAGCTTGACCAAAAGCCCCAGTGCCTTGACTTTACGCAAAAAACCTTCCAGTTCTTGATTCAGCGTCGGCTCGCCCCCTGAAATGACAAGGCCATCAAGAATTCTTCTGTATCTTGCAATGTATTCAAGCACCTCTTCCTCAGTATGCTTCTCCGTCGCAGTCCCCAAGACAAGCGATGGATTATGACAATACGGACAGCGCATGTTGCATCCATCGGTGAAGACCGAAGCAGCAACACAACCAGGATAATTCACTAAATCGGTCTTCAGAAAACCAGAGAATGTCATGAGCCTTGCCGCCTCGCCCAGCTTGCAATCGCACCCAAGCCAATGATCCCATCACTGCCGCTCAGGGGATTTGGGAAGAACGAAGGCACCGACAGGACATTGTACGCTGTCGCCAGGTCTTGACGTTCAACGGCATCAACTGTCCTGTATTTCACTCCATTTTGATCAAGAAGCGCTTTGGCAGCCGGGCAATTGGGACATGTCCTTGAAGTGAAGAGAATCGGAAGATTTGAAGAGGGTTCCGGGTTGTATTCCCGCCTGTCACGGAACTCCTGCACCTTTCCGTCGTTCCAGTTCTGTACAGGACGGTAGTATCCGGTTATACGGGAATACACTTCAGTCTTCTTTCCGCAGAGGGGACATTTCCACTTCTCCCCGCAAATATAACCATGGTCAGGACATACCGAGTATGTGGGGGAAACGGTGAAATAAGGCAGCCTGTAGTTCTCCGCGACTTTTCTGACAAGTCTCTCCGTACTCTTCCAATCGGAAAGCTTAGCACCCAGGAATATGTGGAATACTGTTCCAGAGGTGTATTTGAGCTGAAGAGGATCCTGAATATTCATTGCCTCGAAGAGGTCATCGGTGAATCCAACTGGAAGATTCGAGGAATTCGTGTAGTAAGGATTCTCATCAGTTCCCGCCGTCCGCATATCCGGATACTTCTCCTTGTCATGCTTTGCAAGCCTGTAGGAAGTCGATTCGGCAGGAGTCGCTTCAAGATTGAACAGGTCACCATATTTCTCCTGGTAATCTGAAAGCTTCTCCCTCATGTGATCGAGCACCTTGCCAGTGAAGCCCTGCGCTTTTTTGTCCGTAAGATCCTTTTTTATCCATCTGGCATTGAGGCAGGCTTCGTTCATGCCGACCAGACCTATAGTGGAGAAATGGTTGGCAAACGTTCCAAGATAACGTTTAGTATACGGATACAGTCCATTATCCAGATAATGAGATATCACTTCCCGCTTCGTCCTGAGACTCCTTGCAGCTATGTCCATCAGGTGATCCAGCTTTCCAAGGAACTCATCCTCATCAGAAGAAAGATATGCCAGCCGTGGCATATTGAGAGTCACCACTCCTATCGACCCTGTGGATTCACCGCTTCCAAATAATCCACCGGACTTCTTCCTAAGTTCTCTGAGGTCGAGGCGCAGCCGACAGCACATGGACCTGACATCAGAAGGCTGCATTTCAGTGTTGCCGATGTAATTCGAAAAATAAGGAGTGCCATACTTCGACGTCATCTCGAACAGAAGTCTGTTGTTCTCGGTTTCGAACCAGTCAAAGTCTTTGGTCAGCGAATATGTAGGAATGGGATACTGGAAGCCTCTTCCATCCGCATCGCCTTCGATCATTATCTCAAGGAACGCCTTGTTCACCAGATCCATTTCCTTCCTGCATTCCCCATAAGTGAAATCCATATCTATTCCACCAACGATCGCCGGAATGGCCGCAAGATCATCAGGAACAGTCCAATCCAGTGTTATGTTGGAGAATGGAGCCTGAGTTCCCCATCTGGAAGGAGTGTTCACCCCGAAGACAAAGGACTCAATGCACTTCTTGACTTCATCGAATTGAAGAGCATCCGCCTTTACAAAGGCTGCAAGGTATGTGTCGAAGCTGCTGAACGCCTGTGCTCCCGCCCATTCATTCTGCATGATTCCAATGAAGTTGACCATCTGGTTGCATAGAGACTGAAGATGCCTTGCCGGTGCGGATGAAATCTTTCCCTGCACTCCGCCGAGTCCTTCCCTGATCAGCTGCTTCAAGCTCCAGCCTGCACAATAGCCGGAAAGCATGGACAGATCGTGAAGGTGAAGATCCGCATTGCGGTGAGCGTTGCCAATCTCTTCGTCATAGATTTCCGAAAGCCAGTAGTTCGCAGTCACAGCACCGCTGCTGGAAAGGATAAGTCCGCCAATCGAATAATTGACCGTGCTGTTTTCCTTGACTCTCCAATCTTCCGCACCAAGATACCCATCGATAAGCTTCCTGTAATCAACCAGCGTCCTGCCCGCCTGCCTTGCATTCTCATGCTGCTTGCGGTAAAGGATATATGCCTTGGACACATCCTCATAGCCAGCCTGAGCAAGAGTAGTCTCAACGCTGTCCTGAATATCCTCGATGCTTATCATTCCATCAGTTATCTTGATGGAAAAATGAGCGGAAGCCCTGAGGGCAAGCATCTGAATCACATCTTCGTTGTAATTTCTGCTCGTCGCCACGAATGCCCTGACGATGGCATTCTCGATCTTCCTGATGTCGAAGTCCACGACTTCACCTGTTCTTCTCTTCACCTGATACACACAGCGCCTCCCGTGTGCCAGGAAGCTGGGAGGCATAAGGTAATGACATTACCCTGAATATGTTTTCCATATTCTCACGCCCGTGCCATACTCCGTGGCAGCGTATAAGCACAGGCAGGTCTTCTGACTCAGACTTCATCGACGGCAGGCCTTCCCAGATTCATCCAGTGGCATGTTCTACCCTCTCAGTCTTCACAGCGGCGGGACCGTGGAGGAATTTACCTCACTTCCCTTTTAAGCATAAAGCACCAGCGCCAAACACTAAATGTAGCGTCTTGCTTGACAAGACTACGCTATTATCATCCGGTATTCCAGTTTCTGTCAATACTGCATTGCAAGATTCTGGACAAGCGGCACAAGCCAGACAGGGATGAATACATTCTGCACTGTGGAGGCTGCAAAGCCATGTTCGCAAGGCTTGACCATCAACATGGATAGCCAACTTCCTTCCCTTATGGAAACAGATACGGATGGGGTTTCAGGTATTCCATCAAGAACAAGCTGATCTGCAATGTATTCGCCGAAAAAGATTCATTCACCGTCATGATCAGGTTGTCAGACAAGCAGTTTCAGGAAATCAACGATGACGTATCAGATGAAGCAAAAAGAAGCATCGCTGAAAAACATCCCGGCGGGGATGGCGGATGGATTCATCTGCGGGTGCAGGAAGAACAGCAATTGGAAGATGCGATGACGATCGTCAGGCGTAAAGTAATGAGCATTCCTTGAAGCCGTTATCGGAGCGGACCGTCTCAAAAAAATTCATCATTTTGTTGCATTTTGGTCTCTTATAAAGAGACCACTGCATATGGACTGTAATGGTTTACAAGTATGAGCTCGGAGATTCGGGCTGCCAGGGCATGGTGCCGGCCTGATTTCGGTTGTGGCCCCTTGCCC
>JAAYFO010000066.1 GCA_012728215.1 Spirochaetales bacterium
GGCAAGTGGCTTGCACCCAACTTCAATGGTTCAAGTGATTTTGCACAAGGTTTCCTTGCTTCAAATCTCAACTGGAGACTTAAACTGGACATACTCCTAGGTCGATTGATCATCGGTGCAGATTATACCGTCCCTTCATCGTTCAAGTTCGGTGAAGAATTGACGGATGCTTCCATGCTCCTTCCAAAGAACTTTAAAGATGGCAGAATCTCACTTTCTTTCATGTATCATTTCTTCTAGAACCAAGATAGGTCCTGACCTGGACAAGCTCAATGCAGTGGGAGGTCATCCACTGGCAGGGTTCGGCTTTACAAGACAGGATTTTCATCTCAACATATGAAATCATGGAAACACTTTTTTCTGCTGGCTCTTTGAATCTGAATATTCTGTTTGCCCTCTGCCCATTGATTTTTCTGGCAGGTTTCATTGACTCCATAGCGGGAGGTGGTGGTCTGATAAGCCTTGTCTCCTACTCCGTGTTCGGTCTTCCCGGTGCATATGCATTGGGAACAAACAAGTTCAGCTCGATTTCAGGGAGTGTCGTTGCGTCGGCAAACTACATACGGACAGGCAACTATCATCTGAAATCACTTGTTCCAGCCTTTCTTGCCGCCTTGGCCGGCTCCACAATAGGCAGTCGCTGTGCATTGCTGATTGACGAGAAGGTGTTCTCGATCATTCTTCTTGCGGCTACTCCAGTGATAGGAACATTGGTGATGATTCAAAAGGAGCACATGGAAAAACAAGCCGAAAGAGGAACAGTCGCTACAATAATTCTTTCTGCTGCAGTGGGACTTCTCATAGGGTTCTATGATGGGTTCTATGGTCCCGGAGCTGGTACATTCTACCAGCTTGGATTCATCATGCTGGTCGGGATTTCTGCCCGAAAGGCCTGTGGCAATGCCAGGATGGTGAATCTGGCCTCCAATCTTGGAGCGCTGGTCACATTCATGATGGAAAAAAGAGTCGTCTACCTCGTAGCTGTTCCATGTGCTGTTTTTTCAATACTTGGAAACTTCATCGGTTCCAAGCTCGCCATTCGGAAGGATATCAAGATCATCAAGCCAATGATGATGACTGTAGTCGGCCTTCTTCTTGTCAAGCTCTCCACAGATCTGTTCTGAACAAGAAAGACCGCCTATGCACTTCTGCACAAGCGGTCTTTTTGATTTCTTAGGTATCAAGTCCTAGTCTCTGGTTCTGGTGAACTGATCCACGACACTGTAATTCGAAAGAGTGTCCACAATCCTGTATACAGCTGTCTGAATCACACCACCCAGATTATCTGTCTGTGTCACATCGAATGCGATCTGTGACGGGGCAGCCTGTCCATTGACCAAGGAATACTCATTTGTCTGCACGATGGTCTTTGAATCCAGATTCCAGTTGAGAATCAGGCGCACAAGCGCTGAAGTCTCTGCATTCACATAGGCAACTGCAGTGACAGTGTCATCAAAGTCATCGTCATCGAAATCATATCCGATGAATTCTTCTGATTTCTCAAAATGCGCCTTGTACTTCAGAAGAGCCGGATCCATTGCATATTCGATGGAGATGACATTACAGTTCTGTCCGTTGACCACTTCCTGACCAGTGATGCTGTAGGAAATGAAGTCACTGCTGATTCCATCCTCGAACGGTGTGAAGGCAAATCCATCATACACTTCGCTTACCAGACTCATGATGTCATTTCCAGTGGCGAACTGGTTGAAGTACCATCCATCAATGGTCTTTTTGCTGAGAGTGACCTTTTCACTGCTTTGTGCAGTCACATTACCATTCTGATCCAGACTTTGCCAGATGAGTTCATGTGTGCCGGCAACCAGTACGGATGCCTTGTCAGCGGTGTTGTCGGCAGCGTTGTAGATGAGTGTAGCCTCGGATGCTCCCGAAGCAAATACTGCTGTGCTGGCCATGATTGCGGCCATGACGATTGTGATGATTTTCTTATTCATTTAATGCTCCTTTGGAAGGCTCGTGGCCATCCATCTGTTTTCAATCGATGAACCAACAATAAACAGCCAATTTGTCATCACTATGAAGCATTGATGAAGTATTTGTGAAGAACTCTATGGTAAATATGAAGACATGGAACTCCTTGCATGTCATATATTTGTGCATTTTGTGCACGCTTTGTGTATGGGGGGTGTTTTTTTGTGAAATTATGATTTTCCCACTTGTGAGTGATGAAATCTGATGTTTAAGATATAGCCATGAAGACAATTTACCTTTGCGAAGATGAAACGACAATAAGAGAAGGAGTATGCCAATACCTGAAGCTTGAAGGCTATGAGGTAAAGGGATTTGCGAATATTCTTGAAACACAGCATGCAATCTCCAGTTGCGAACCGGATTTGCTGATTCAGGATGTCATGCTTCCAGATGGAGATGGATTCTCCTTTATTAAGAAGCTCAAGTCAAATCATTCTTTTCCAGTTGTGTTTCTCACGGCAAGGACAAGCGAAAGCGATCGGATCATCGGATTCGAGCTGGGAGCAGATGATTACATAACCAAGCCATTCAGTCCGAAGGAACTGGTTCTGAGAATTCATGCTCTATTCAGAAGAATGGAGATGGGAGCTTTGCTGAAAACAGGAGGGACGGTCTTTTCCAGCGGCAAATCACTGATGAAGTTCGATTCCGTAGCACATGTGCTTCTGGTTGATGAATCAAGCGTACTTCTCACTGCCGCGGAATGGAGGGTTCTGTCTTATATGATTGAAAACAACGGAGTTGTCGTCTCACGTGCACAGATCCTTGAGCACTGCTTCGATTATGGGCTGGAATGTTATGACAGAATCGTCGATTCGCATGTGAAGAACATAAGAAGCAAGATGGGACCGACTGGACCAATATGGATAGAGACAGTGCGTGGATACGGCTATCGATTCACCGGCGAGCTGAAATGACACACATATGGTTGGTTAAAGCTTTGTTTTGTGTAGATTTGATGGTGAATATGCTTTTATTGTGAAGCAATGCCGTTAAAGATTGATTTTTGTTCCTTCTGTGTGAATCATGATGTTGAAAATCAAGATGGGCAGTATTTTTTTGCAGCTGTCACAACAGGAGAACTGAATGCAAAAAGAAAACAAATCACTTATATATGTAGTGGAAGACCATGATGTACTCAGAGACGGAGTTCTGCGGTATCTCAGGCTTTCCGGGTTCGAAGCCCAAGGATTCGCCACTCTCAAGGATGCCTCCAATGCACTTCTCACCACACACCCTGAGCTTCTTATCCAGGATGTGATGCTTCCTGATGGAGACGGATTTCTCTTTGTCAAGAATCTTAAGGAGAAAAATGACATTCCAGTGATATTCATGACTGCACGGGGTGACGAGAGCGACAGGATCATGGGGTTTGAACTGGGAGCGGATGACTATATAACGAAGCCTTTCAGCCCAAAGGAACTGGTTCTGAGGGTTCAGGCAGTGATTAGAAGAATTCATATGTCCGATGACATATCAGGCAGGGCACACTTCGAAAACCTCTGGAAAGATGCAGATGGCAACGAACTGGAATTCAATACAAGCAGACACTTCATATCGATCAATTCCCAACCGGTCATCCTTACGGCAGCGGAATGGCGTGTAGTGGAATACCTGATTCTCAATCATGGGCAGCTGGAATCACGAGACCAGATTCTCGAAAGATGCTTTGATTACAATCTGGAAAGCTATGAGAGGATAGTCGACACTCACATAAAGAACCTCAGAGCGAAGATGGAAGGAAACTGGATTGAAACCATCCGTGGATACGGATATCGCTTCTGCGGAATCAGCAAGGAAACAAAATGAAGCTGAAGAGAAACAATGGAAGAATCTTTTTCAGATACTTCTTCGCCACTAC
>JAAYFO010000067.1 GCA_012728215.1 Spirochaetales bacterium
GCCATGCATTCTGGGAATATCGAGTCAACAATGTGCGACGGGAAATGGCTGATGAAGGATCGAAAAATCCTGAATCTGGATGAAGAGGCCATTCTCAAGGAAGGATGTCAGCGAGCCAAGGCAATCTACAAGCGTGCAGGAATAGTTCTTCCTGATCGCTTCCCCGTTGTAAAATGCTGAAGACAAAATAAAATCAAGAAACCCGGAATCCACTCAAGGAAACCGGGTTTCTTATTCAGACAGTCAATGTCAGAATTTCTGGAGATGATTTACATCATGCCGCCCATTCCGCCACCCATTCCTGGATTTGGCATTGGAGCCGGATCCTTTGAAGGAAGGTCTGTTATTGCACACTCTGAAGTAAGAATCAAGGATGCAATGCTTGCTGCATTCTGAAGAGCACTTCTTGTCACCTTTACAGGATCGACAATTCCGTTCTCCATCATATCGCACCATTCATTCTTGTTGACATCGTATCCATATCCATCCTTTGCATTCTTGCACTTGTCTGCGATGATGGATCCATCCTCTCCAGCATTCTCGGAAATCTGTCTGATTGGCTCCTCAAGAGCTCTGCGAGCAATCTTGTAACCAATCTTCTCTTCTTCGGAAAGAGCTGAGATATCACGTGAATCAAGAATCTTCGAAGCCTGGCAAAGAGCAACTCCGCCGCCTGGGATGACTCCCTCTTCGATTGCCGCCCTTGTTGCATTCAGAGCATCTTCGACACGCTGCTTGCGTTCCTTCAGCTCCACTTCAGTGGCTGCTCCGACGTTTATCACAGCAACTCCGCCTGAAAGCTTTGCAAGGCGCTCCTGGAGCTTTTCCTTGTCATAGTCACTGGTGGAATCCTGAATCTGCATCTTGATCTGAGCCTTTCTGTCATTAAGGGCTTCAGCTTCGCCATAGCCATTGATGATAGTTGTGTTCTCTTTCTCCACCTTCACATTCTTTGCTCTTCCGAGCTGTGAAAGATCAGCATTCTCAAGCTTGAGTCCGATTTCCTCGCTGATGACTTCGCCACCAGTCAGAACGGCGATATCTTCCATCATTGCCTTTCTTCTGTCACCGAAACCAGGTGCCTTGATTGCGCAGACATTGAGAGTTCCACGGAGGCAGTTGACAACGAGAGTGGCAAGAGCTTCGCCATCGACATCTTCTGCGATGATGAGAAGAGGCTTGCCTGTCTGGACAACCTTCTCCAGAACAGGAAGAAGCTCCTTCATGTTGGAAATCTTCTTGTCATAAAGAAGAATATATGGATCTTCCAGAACACATGTCATAGTGTCACGGTTGTTTGCAAAATATGCGGAAAGGTATCCACGGTCAAACTGCATTCCTTCAACGAAATCAGTGTGAGTTTCAATTGTCTTGGACTCCTCGACGGTGATGACTCCATCCATTCCGACTCTTTCCATTGCATTTGCCAGTTCCTCGCCAATTGTGGTGTCGTTGTTGGAACTAATGGCCGCAACCTGAGCAATTTCTTCCTTGTCATTGATCGACTTGGCCTGATTCTTCAGCTGCTCAATGGTATCCTTCACTGCAATGTCGATTCCACGGCTTATGCCCATCGGATTCACTCCAGCGGATACGCTCTTCATTCCTTCCTTGGTGAATGCCCAGGCAAGTACTGTAGCTGTCGTGGTTCCGTCACCAGCAATGTCATTAGTCTTCGATGCGACTTCCCTCACAAGCTGAGCACCCATGTTTTCAAACGGATCCTCCAGCTCGATCTCCTTCGCTACGGTCACGCCATCCTTTGTTATCATCGGAGCACCGAACTTCTTGTCCAGAAGAACAGTCCGCCCCTTTGGTCCCAAGGTAACCATAACAGCCTTTGAGATCTTCTCTACTCCTGAAATCAATGATTTACGTGCGTCTTCACTGAATTGAAGTTGTTTTGCCATAATCACACTCCTATAAACACTTTATTGTTTTTCTA
>JAAYFO010000068.1 GCA_012728215.1 Spirochaetales bacterium
AACGGTGAGAATGACGATGTCGTGGATCCGGCAAGCGGCAACGAGATTGCAAGGATTGCTTCTAATTCTCTTTCCACATATATCGTCATTCCTGGTGCCGATCATACTTTCGGCGTATTCACCGATCCTGATTTCAACGCCCTTGGCGAAACTATCGCCAATACCATGCAGTGGTTCGCAACCACTCTTTGAAAGAGGATATAGTCAAGGTTATGGGTCACCTCACATGAAATCAGAAAATCATGTGGGGTTGCCATGATTGGCAAGGCAATTGCAATTATCTACGGTAAGGGGTTCAACATTCGATTGCCGCCAATCAAAACCAGATTGGAATCAGTTGTCGGATAATGCTCCCATATTGATAGTCGGACGTTTTTTTCTCAATATATTGCCATGGTCTTTGACATTGTCTGCGTTGTTATGCTATATTTCATGCTGAACGTACTTTACGGTCAAACTTAAAGCAAGGATTTACAGAAGAGGTTAGATGGCTACTAAAGAAAGAGAACTGCGGATGAATCGACAGATCAGGGTTCCCGAAGTCTATGTCATAGATGCGGACAATTCACAGAAGGGCGTGATGAGAACAATTGATGCCCTGCAATATGCCCAGGATCAGGGATTGGATCTGATAGAGGTTTCCCCAAACGCGAATCCTCCTGTGTGCAAGATTCTGGATTATGACAAGTATCGTTTCCAGATGGAGAAAAGGCAGAAGGAAGCAAGGAAGAGCCAAGTGATCGTCAAGGTCAGAGAAGTCCGTATGCAGCCTAAGATTGATGTCCATGACATGGATACTAAGTCAAAGGCGATAAAGTCATTTCTCGAGGGTGGTGACAAATGCAAGGTTTCCGTCCGTTTCAAGGGAAGGGAACTCGCACACACAGAACTTGGAAAGGTTGTTCTGGATAAGATTCTGGTCAAGCTTGACGAGACTGGCACCGCACTTAGTGTGGACCAGCCGCCAAAGATGGAAGGAAGGATGATGAGCATGCTTCTTTCTCCATCCAAGGTGAAGAAATAAGAAAGACGACCCCGTAGGGGATGTCAATACGGCCTGGCAAGGGTTCTTGTTCCTTGCAGGCTTGAAGAAGAGGTATTATATGCCAAAGATGAAAACAAGAAAGGCCGCTGCAAAGCGGTACAGAGTTACCGGGACTGGCAAAATCCGCTATAAGAAAGCGGGTCTTCGCCATATTCTCACCAAAAAGACCAGAAAGAACAAGAGAAATCTCAGGGCTTCTGGTATTCTCGAAGAATCAGCAGCAAAGGCCGTAAGGCAGATGTTGCCGTACGCGTAGGGAGGGTGGAATATGCCAAGAGCAGTTGACGGAACAAAGCACAAGGATAGAAGGAACAAGATTCTCGAAAGAGCTAAAGGTTACTACGGCAGACGCAGCACGAACAATCGTGTCGCCAAGGACGCAGTTGCCAAGGCTGGCGTCTACGCATACAGCGGCCGTAAGGATCGCAAGCGTGACTTCAGAAAGCTCTGGATTGCAAGAATCAGTGCTGCAGTGAGAGCCGAGGGCATGAACTATTCACAGTTCATCCATGCGCTCAAGCAGGCGAACATCGAGATGGATAGAAAGACTCTCTCCAATATGGCTATTGAAGACAAGAAGGCTTTCTCAGCTCTCGTTGCTCAGGTTAAGCAGGCATGATGATGCCGTCAGGTTATGATGGAGGAGAGCAATGTCAATGATTGAGAAGGTTCAGCAGGTAGAGTTGAGAGTCAAGAAGGCTGCGTTGCTCATTGAGCAGCAGCGAAAGGAGATTGCCGATTTGAAGCAGTCTCTTGAACTTGTGCAGATGCACAACGAGGAGCTTCAGAAATATGCGGATTCCTATAAGGAAGACACGAAGCTCATCGAAGAAAGCATTGCAAAATCTCTTGATACTCTGGATGCGATTGACGGTCTTGACGATCTCGATACCATCGGGCTTGATGATTTTGACACAGCGGACAGTTTTGATGGAGGTGCTGCCATTCTTGATGACGACCTCTCAATTGACGACCTGTCCTAGCAGTCAGGTTTTATCCAAGTAAAGCTTCAGCCACCTTGAAAGAGGTGGCTGTTTTGGTTCTTGAATCCCAGGTATTTTCATTTTGCTGCGGAAAAAGAAAAGAGCCACCGCATTTTGCGGCAGCTCCTTGCAGATACTCCTTGAATCATTCGATTACCGAAGATCAGGCATGATTGGCTGATCCAAGGACATCGAGGTTCTTGTGCATGTACATCTTCTTCAGCTCATCACGTGCTGGTCCAAGATACTTTCTTGGGTCGAAGACACCAGGATTCTCTGTCAGATACTTGCGGATTGCCGCTGTCATGGCAAGTCTTCCATCACTGTCGATGTTGATCTTGCATACTGCGCTCTTGGCGGCCTCGCGAAGCTGCTCTTCAGGAATTCCTACGTTGTCCTTGAGCTTTCCACCATACTCGTTGATGATCTTCACATATTCCTGAGGAACTGATGACGATCCGTGGAGAACGATTGGGAATCCAGGAAGCTCTTTCTCGATTTCCTTGAGAATGTCGAAGCGCAGTGGAGGTGGAATGAGAATTCCATCTGCATTCCTGGTGCACTGCTCAGGCTTGAACTTGTTGGCTCCGTGGGATGTTCCGATGGAGATTGCAAGTGAGTCGACACCGGTCTTTGAAACGAAATCAACGACTTCGGAAGGCTGAGTATAATGGGAATGCTCTGCAACGACATCATCCTCGATGCCTGCAAGAACTCCGAGTTCACCTTCGACTGTCACATCGTACTTATGTGCATATTCCACGACTTTCTTGGTGACTTCGATGTTCTTCTCATAAGGAAGTGAAGAACCGTCGATCATCACGGAAGAGAATCCGTTGTCGATGCATTCCTTGCATGTCTCGAAGCTGTCACCATGGTCCAGGTGAAGAACGATAGGAATGTCGTATCCCAGTTCGTGGGCGTACTCAGTTGCTCCCTTTGCCATGTTTCTAAGGATGTTGATGTTGGCGTAGTCACGCGCTCCTCTGGAAACCTGAAGAATCACAGGTGACTTGGTCTCTACGCAAGCCATGATGATTGCCTGCATTTGCTCCATGTTGTTGAAGTTGTAAGCAGGAATTGCATAACCGCCTTTCACGGCCTTTGCAAACATCTCTCTGGTATTGACCAGTCCTAAATCTTTATACGAAGTCATATTCACTCCTTGAATGTTAATTCAGTACATATCATTTTATTTAGATAGAAGAGCTTGGTCAACAGTTTTGGATAAGAGAATGGATTTGCCTGTCGCTTGACAGATGCTCTGGTTCTGATGTTAGATGACGTATATGAAGAAAAACAAGGCATGGGTAATGATCATTGCAGTCATCTTGGGGTTGATGATAGTTGCATTGGCTTTGTATTTTCTTGTATTGCCAGAAATAACTTTTTATTATGCCGCCCATGAGAATGTCAATGCAGTGAATTTCGGAATAAGGCTTCTTCAAATGGGCTACAGGCTGCGTTCGCAATGCCTGGGGGCGGATATCCTTGATGAAGCTGAGGCTCTGGAAACAAAGCTCCGTTCATGTGACTCTGAAGCAATGCTGCTCAGTGCCGGGGTGTCGATGTTTGCCCAAAGGACTGGATTCGAGAAGGACAGTGATGGCCCGGTCGTGATGGCTGTGTGCATGAGCGATGAGCAGAACCGCTATGATGTGATCTTTCAGTTTTCTCCTCTCAGCGGTTGGGATGAAGCATCAAGATGGATCATCTCAAGAGACGAATCAGCAGTGGTGGCTATTACTGAGGAGACTTCCGGCCTTGCCGATGTCTTTGATGATTCCCGCTTCTGTTGCGTTGATACCAATGATTCATCGTTGCGTGCCTCTTCCAAGGTGATGACGCTCTATTCCAGCTCAAATGCTGACTACATCTGTTGCCCATACGTGTCTGATTTCTCTTCGTATCTTGGAAATGGCGGGACAGCATTGTGGATTCTGGACAGCAGCCTTGCCTTGTCTGTTCCAAGGGAATTTCTTGTCGGTACGATTGAGGATGACCTTTTCTCCTCGATCAGGCCTCTGCTGAAGGCAGGGATCCGTCATTCGAAGACCATCGAACTTCCTCTCCAAAGAAGCTTTGTCAAGTCATCAGGAAGCCTGTTTCAGTAGCATTCAGAAAAGGTGCTGCAATGATTGCCTTGACCAGTGGACATTAGTATTGGAAAAGGGTATATGTTTCAGCCATGAACACAAAATCAGTTTTTTCTTCTCTTGCTCTTCTTGTGACATCAATGCTATGGGGGCTGAGTTTCGTTGCCCAGAGCGTCGGCATGGACAACATCGGTCCTTTGACCTTCAACTATGTACGATACTTCATGGGGTTCATCGTGCTCATTCCTTTTTCAGTGGTTCGGTTTCGCAGGAACAGGCAATTGGACAAATCCCCTGATCTGAAGCATTTCTGGAAGAAGGCCTGTTGGGCCGGACTGCTTTGCGGCCTTTCTCTTGCCGTGGGAATCATCATGCAGCAATATGCAATCAGCATGCTTCCAGTGGGAAAAGTTGGCTTTCTCACTGCTCTTTATGTCATTCTTGTTCCAATCCTTGGATTGTTTCTCAAGCGACGGGTATCGCCTCTGGTATGGATTTGCTGCATTGTCGCGACTGTGGGTGCTTACCTCATGTGCATGGGAAGCGGATCGTTCGTAATTCAGGGCGGAGATGTCCTTGGAGCTCTGAGCGGTCTGTTCTTTGCTGTCTATATCCTGATAGCGGACAGGTTCTCCCCTCATTTCGATGGAGTGTTCCTGACATGTATCCAGCTGTTCTTTGCTTCCCTGTTCTGCTTTATCCCGAAGTGCATAGTCGAACCGTTCGATGCCTCTGCGGTATGGAATGCGATAATTCCCCTGCTGTATTCTGGTTGCGTATCTTCGGCTCTTGGAACTACGCTGGAGATGATTGCTCAGAAGAATGTCAATCCTACAGCAGCATCGCTGATAATGAGTCTGGAGTCGGTTTTCTCCCTTATATTCGGATGGATCATCCTCAAGCAGGTGATGAGTCCTGTGGAGCTTGGTGGCTGTGCTCTTGTCTTTGCCGCTGTGTGCATCTCTCAGATTCCGTCGACTCTGTTTCGCAAGACAGGCAAAAAGATTGGCAATTGAGTTCAGATCTGTCTGCCTGCCTGATGATTTGGGCAGAACGAGAGCAGATGATTGAAGTTGTCAACGATTTCCACAGCAAGCTGAGCAACGTCTTTGCTTAGAATCTCTGCTGCAAAGCCGTATGTATGGACCATGTTCCTGGGATCGTTTGGCTTGCCCCTCTTGGGGATAGGTGCAAGGTATGGGCTGTCGGTTTCCAGAAGCAGGCGGTCTTTAGGAATGCTGCGCATAACTTCGCACAGATCCTCCGAATGTCTGTATGTGATGTTACCTGCAAATGAAATGTAGTAACCTTTGTCGAGAAGTCTGAAAGCAAGTTCCCTGCTCCCCGAGAAGCAATGGATTATGCCGGAATTGGGGCAGCTGTGTTTGCAAAGCACTTGCTCCATGTCACTGTCCGCTTCGCGGTCATGGATGATGACCGGAAGATCATGCTCTGCTGCAAGTTCAAGTTCCGCCTCGAGAAGTTCTATCTGACATGAAGGATTTCCATAGTCTTTCCAGTAGTAGTCCAGACCGAATTCTCCTAGAAACGAGAATGTGTCAGGGTTGCATTCAAGCAATGACTTGAGGCGTGAAATCAGCGAATCAGTGTCTTCCTCCGATCCTGTTTCCCAAGGTCCCATCCCAATGGCATGTCTTATGCCAGGATAGACTGAGGTAAGTGAACGGCTTGCACTGATGTCCGAACTGCTCAGGCATATGTCAATCCCGCCAAGAAATCCTTCGCGATCAAGCTCTTGAAGGATTGCCTGGCAGTCGAGTCCTTTCTCCTGCATGGCGGCAAGATGGAAGTGCGAATCAATAAGATTCTCATATCTATGTCCGGAAGTTGAATCCGTCACTATTTCTGAATCCTTCTGGCTTCGAAGTTCTGGGGCAGGACATATGTCTTGATTGGAGGAAACCCGTTGAATCCCACCGAAGCATAGCTGGATGTGTATGCTCCGGTCGAGAGGAAGTAAAGACGGCTTCCACTGGCGAGATTGTCAGGCATTGTGTATTTGAAGTCCTGATACATGATGTCCATGCTGTCGCAGGTCGGACCAGCAAGAATCACTTCACTTCGGGGTTCATCGGAGGATATACCGTTCTTGATTTCATGCTCGGTCTTGACGACGTACTTCACGCTTTCGTCCAGTGTCTCAATGAGTCCGTTGAATTTTCCTGCATCGAGGAATATCCATCTGACTTCACCTTCTACGCTCTTCTTTGCTATTGTGATGATCTCCGAAACCAGCACGCCACTGTCTGCAACCAATGACCGGCCAGGTTCCATTGCGAACTGAGGTCTTGTCTCTGGATCGGGGAAGTACTTTTCGATGTATCTGGAGATATGGGCAGAGTAGGTTGCCATTGGCTTGGTATCCTGAAGATAGTGCGCTGGAAGGCCGCCTCCCATGTTTATCAGACGGATTGGGACAGGACTTAGCTTGCATATCTCGGAGACAGCCCTGAGTGCGAGGTCCCACTGTTCGATGTCACGCTGCTGGCTTCCGACGTGGAAGCTCAATCCATAGACTTCCAGACCGCATGTCAGTGCTTCGTCTATCAGATCCTGTATCACTTCGGCACGGCATCCGAACTTCCGTGAGAGTGGCCAGTCTGCTGTGTTCTCCGGACCATCGAGCAGAAGACGGAAATATATTCGTGAGCCGGGAGCGTTCGTTGCAATCTTATGAAGATCCTCCAGACAGTCGGAAGCGTATGTGCGTACACCCTTGCTGAAGAAGTATGCGATGTCTTCGGCTTTCTTGATCGTGTTGCCATAGAACATTCTGTCGGGCTCGATTCCAAGTCCAATAAGCATGTCGAGTTCATAACGGCTTGCTACATCGAAGTTTGATCCCATCTTTGCAACCAGACGGACCACTTCTGGATTTGGGTTCGCCTTTACGGCATAGAATATCTTAGTCGATTTGAATTTAGAGCAGAGTGCCTTGAATTCATTCTTCACCATTTCTGGATCAATCAGAATGTGCGGTGTGGGAAGGGTGTCCGAAAAGGACAGCAGACGAGGCAGATTCTTGCTTTTCAAGATGGGGTGTATTGACATTTCTTCTCCTGTATAAAGGGCATCATTGGATGCAGGCATCATTATAAATTGTAGCAAATAAAAATCAACATGAACAACAGACATTTGAAGAAGATTTTTCATTTCTTTTCATTTTTGTCATTATGTCAAAGCATGTGGAAACAACCTGATTCGCAAGGGACGGCGAATTTTAATCTACCGGCGGATTTCTTAAATGATGTCCTTGAATAAAAGAGATTCATAATCTACTATTCAGTTGAAACAACCTTCTGATGAATAATTGAAGAAACAGCTGTTTGCTGTTATAATCCGTGGCTTTGGAGGCCTCTTATGACTAGAAAGAGTATTGCGATTCCACCGCTTACTGATGAGCTTGCGTGCGTCCTTATCGATGCAGAGACGATTGACCGACGTGTGGCTGAACTTGCCCAGCAGATCAATCATGACTATGCAAACATCAAAGAGCCGTTGATTCTCGTAGGAGTGCTGAAGGGCTCGTTCATCTTTCTTGCAGATCTATGCAGAAAGCTCACGGTGCCTCATGTGGTGGATTTCATTTCCGTTTCAAGCTATGGAAAGACAACCAACACTTCAGGTAATGTCAGGCTTCTGATGGATACCAGGGAGAATCAGGAGAATCATCATGTTCTCATAGTGGAGGATATCCTGGACAGCGGTTATACGCTGGATTATCTTGACCGCAACTTCAAGACACGCGGAACCAAGTCGGTTAAAAACTGTGTTCTTCTGGACAAGCCCGACCGTCACGTCGTTCCTGTGGAAATCTCATACCTTGGATTTGATGTCCCTGATGTGTGGGTAGTCGGTTATGGTCTGGATGTTGGAGAAAAATACAGAACTCTGCCATACATTGCAGAGTATAAGCACGAGGAGGCTTGAGAATGAGTGTGGTTTCTATTGTCGGTGCTCAGTGGGGAGATGAAGGAAAGGGTAGGATTGTAGACTATCTTGCTCAGAAGTCCGACCTGGTGATTCGCTATCAGGGTGGAGACAACGCCGGACATACAGTGGTGAATGATTTTGGAAAGTTTGCACTTCATATCATTCCTTCTGGGATATTCAATGATGAGTGCACAAGCATAGTCGGTGCCGGTACTGTTGTGAACTTCGATACTATGGCAAAAGAGCTTGAGGCAATTCCTGAGCATCTTCAGAAGAACCTGTTCATTGACTACAGAGCTCATCTGATTCTTCCTTTCCACTGCCTTCTCGATGGTGCCGAGGAAGCCAAGAAAAGCGGTCACTGGAAGGTCGGCACCACAAAGAGAGGAATCGGTCCTTGCTACAGTGACAAGGCTGCCCGTTGCGGAATCCGAGCCGTGGAGCTTCTCAATCCAGAGATTCTGAAAGACAGACTTGAGATGCTTCTGCCAAAGAAGAACCGTGATCTTGAATACTATGGACTGAAGACATTCACCGTCGAAGAGCTCATGGAACTCTGCGAAAAGTGGAGAGAGAGATTCGGAAAGCAGATTGTGGATACTCTTCCAATCATCCGAAATGCCGTTGAGGAAGGAAAGAACATTCTTCTCGAAGGGCAGCTGGGCGTGATGAGAGATCTGGACTGGGGTATCTATCCGTATTCGACAAGCAGCAATCCGACAAGTGGCGGAGCATGCAATACAAGTGGCATCTCTGCTAAGAAGCTCGATGAGGTCATCGGTGTGGTGAAGGCCTATTCGACTTCCGTCGGTGGCGGACCATTCGTCACAGAGCTTTTCGACGAGGATGGCAAGAAGTTCCAGAATATCGGCAACGAGTTCGGAGCCACTACTGGAAGGCCGAGACGCTGTGGCTGGTTTGATGCAGTTGCACTGGATTATTCCTCTTATCTCAATGGGTTCACTCAGCTGGCCATCACCAAGCTCGACGTGCTTGACTCTTTCTTGAAGATCAAGATATGCACGGCCTATGAGATTGATGGCGAGACTTATTCGCAGCTTCCTGAGACTTCAATGCAGGAGAAGGCGAAGCCTGTGTATGAGGAGATGGATGGCTGGATGTGCGATACGACAGGCGTGAGAAAGTGGGAAGACCTTCCTGAAAACGCTCAGAAATATGTTCGAAGACTTGAAGAGCTTGGCGGTGCAAAGGTCAAGTATGTTTCAGTCGGACCTGAGCGTGATCAGATCATTGTAATGAAATAGATTGACAAACTGATCTTGGATTGTTTTTGGCGAGGCCTTTGGTGCTGCTGCATTGGGGCCTCGATTCATCTGGACTGAGATGCCGGAGCCACGGCATGTAGCAGGAGTGAACATGGCTGATTTTGGATTTGATACTTTTCTTAGCCCGATGACGTGGCGTTACGGAACCCCGGAAATGAAGAATGTCTGGTCGGAGGAGAGCAAGAGAAAGATGCTTAGAAAGATCTGGGTCGCTCTTGCAGAGGTTCAGTCAGAAGCCGGGCTTGTCTCGCAGTCTCAACTTGATGAACTGTCAGCACATGCTGATGACATCGACATAGAACGTTCACTTGAAATAGAAAGTGCCATACATCATGACCTGATGGCCGAAATCAGGACTTACGCCGAGCAGTGCCCCCAGGCAGGCGGTGTGATTCATCTTGGTTGCACGTCGATGGATATCGAAGACAACATGGATGCTTTGAGACTCAGGGATGCTCTTGATATCGTCAAGGCGAAGCTTCGAAGAGTGCTGGAAGTGTTTTCGCAGAGAATCAGAGAGACATCTGATATCAGATGCATGGCATTCACTCACATTCAGAGTGCGGAGCCGACCACCGTGGGATATCGGCTGTCTCAGACCGCACAGGATCTTCTTGCCTCGCTGGAAGGGCTTCAGTCCATCATCATCAAGGGAAAGGGCTTCAAGGGTGCAGTCGGTACGGGTGCTTCGTTCGAGACTCTTCTGGAGGGCTCCGGTTGGGATTTCGACCGATTTGAGTCAGCAGTGATGGACAGGCTTGGCATCCCTGCCTTTGACGTCGCCACTCAGGTTTACACCAGACGGCAGGATGTCGAGGTGCTCCAGTCGCTCAGTCTTCTTTGCTGCAGTATTCATAAGTTCGCCCTCGATTTTAGAATCCTTCAGGGTTCGTCGGTAGGTGAGGTGAACGAATTCTTCTCTGAGAAGCAGGTAGGATCGTCTGCCATGCCATTCAAGAGAAATCCAATCAACTCCGAGAAGATATGTTCTTTGTGCAGGCTTGTACGTTCGTATGAGTTAGATGCCTGGGACAATGCTTCTCTCTGCATTCTCGAAAGGACTTTGGATGACAGTGCCAATCGCAGGGTCTGTCTGCCTGAGGCTTTCATCGCCGTTGATGAGATTCTGGAGACGATGATCCGCCTTGTCGGCAGGATGATTGTGAACCGAGGTCCGATTGAGCGAAACTTTGATAAATTCGGTGTCTTCGCCGCTTCCGAAAGACTTCTGATGAAGCTTGGGATGCTAGGTGGCGACAGGCAGCTGTTCCACGAGGTTATCCGTGAGGAGAGCCTCAAGGCGTGGGAGGCAGTCAAGGAAGGAAGGACTAATCCCCTTTCAGATCTTCTTGCTTCCAATGCCGAGATTGCAGAATTCATGTCTCCTTCTGAGGTCAGAGCCTGTCTGGATGCAGGTGAATATGTCGGAATCGCCCCCAAACGGGCCATTCTGGTTGCCGATCAGATAGATTCTGCACTTGGAGACAAGCGCTGAATATGACAGTTCTTCTTCTCCTTACATATCTGACTTTCATAAGTCTGGGGCTTCCAGACAGCCTTCTTGGTGCCGCCTGGCCAGTAATGCACCTTTCTTTTGGGGTTCCTGTCACATATGCGGGTTTCCTCAGCTTCACTGCAAGTGCCTGTACAGTTGTCTCTTCTCTTTGCGCCATGTGGCTGAACAAGCATCTGGGTACAGGAAGGACAGTTGCATTTTCCACATTGCTCACCGGACTTGCCCTGCTGGCCTATTCGCTTTGTTTGAATTTCTGGCTTCTGATTCCAATCGCCATCGCGCTGGGGCTGGGCGGTGGTGCAATCGACTCGGCGTTGAACAATTATGTCGCCCTGCACTTTGAAGCAAGACATATGTCCTTTCTTCATAGCTTCTGGGGTGTCGGAGCTACGATCGGTCCAATGATTCTTTCGGCATTCATCGTTCACAGTTCATGGCGAATGGGATATCGGGTGATAGCATTGTTCCAGCTTGGGCTTTGTCTGATACAGTTCTTCTCAATAAGGCTTTGGAAGGATGGACGGGACAGTGCAGATGGGCATGTTTCAATCATCTCAGGCGGTTCCAAGCCGTGGACCAAGTGGCTTGCGATGCTTAGCTTCTTCTTCTACTGTGCAATAGAGACTACTGGAATCCTTTGGATATCGACGTATTTCGTCAATCGCTTCAATGCTGATGCGGTTCTGGCAGCTCGTGCGTCCTCTATGCTCTTCTTTGGAATAACTGGTGGTCGCTTCTTGTCCGGATTCGTTGCCACTCGTCTTGGAGTGAAAAAACTGATCTACTTCGGAGCGGCATTGTGTGCCGTCGGTTCGGTGTCACTGCTGTTCATCTCCACTTCCAGTGTTGCACTCTGGGCTGTGCTGGCGATGGGGCTTGGAATGGCTCCAATCTATCCTGACATGATACACAGGACGCCGAGACGATTCGGCTCGATGCTCTCACCAAAGATCATAGGCTTCCAGATGGCTGCTGCATATGTTGGCTCCACCTGTGTCCCGCCTCTGATGGGAATCCTTTTCAATGATGTGAGCTTCACATTCCTCCCTGTGCTTGGAATTCTCTGCTCGTTCATGGTGATTCTGTTCACTGCTGTGATCGAGCATGGAAACAATGTCATCTGAGAAACCTGTTCTGCAATTCATATTGAATTTCACTGTGCAAAGGGTTATTCTGAAGTCATGAAAAGCGATTACTGCATCATACATGGAAGTCAGAACATCGGCTCGGTCATAAACCGGCTGCACAAGGAAGAGCTCCTGTGTGTGATAATTCAGGATAAAGGGAGCATACAGGATCTGCTTCAGACAATTCAATGGTACAAGGCCAATATGAACTTTTCGATTCATGTGGCGTTGAACAATGACAAAGAGAAGCTTGAGGTACTGACACGTAAGCACCCTGATATAACCTATCTGGTGTTCAACAGACCTGTTTCCATGGGAGCGAGAATCAATGCCATGGCGACGGAGTGCTATTCCACTTATTTCCTTGTAGTCAGAAGTGATTGTCAGTTGATCCGCTTTGACGGCGGAGCTCTCATCGACCTGCTTAGGGATAATTCCCAGGCTTGCTGCATCACTCCGGTGGTGAAGAATCAGCTTGATGAAGTTGTCCCCACCTTACGGATACCTGTATTCAACCAGAAGAACGAGATAAAAACCGAATGCGAATGTCCTGACGGGAGTTTCGAATCCCATGTGGTTTATGACACTCTATATCCTTTCTGGGGACTTGGACTGTACAAGCGTGCAGTTTTCCAGCGGCTTCGCGGTATGGATGAGCAGATAGCTTCGTCATACTGGCAGGCACTGGATTTCGGAGCCAGAAGCTGGCTGTTTGGATTTCCAATAGTGGCAACTAACAGTCTCCAGATCAAGTTCCGTTCGAAGCTCAATGCCATCGAGGACATAAGCTATTCGGAAGGGACTGACCGGTGCTTCGCCAAGGTCTTGGGCATGAAACAGGTGGATGGCAGGAACTATCTGGAGCGTTGGCCTTACAGAAACAAGCTCAGGCTCCTCAGAGAAGAGGTGAAGCCCAAGCTTCCGCTGTACAAGACCGACTATCATCACCTGTGCGAGAGTTTCAAGCGGCCATGAAACTGTCAGTTGTCCGATACGCCACCGAAGCCTCAGCCAAGGTTCTGAAACTTGCCGGTGCCTTGTTGATTGTCTTGTTTTTCTCCATCAGCCCGATCATTGCCAATCCTTTTGATCAAAAGGTTTCTCTTGTCGTCATTGATGCAGGGCATGGAGGACATGATCCCGGAGCTGTGGCAAACGGAATCATGGAGAAGAATCTGGTGCTCAAGGTTTGCCAGAAGCTGGCACGGATGCTTGAAGAAGATGGCATGAAAGTGGTTATGACGCGAACTGACGATGTATTTCTTGAATTGGAGGCACGCTGTGCCGTGGCAAACTCTCAGGTCTGGCCTGATGGTGGAAGTGCGATATTCATTTCGGTGCATGCCAACAGCTCTTCCATCGAAGATGCCAATGGATACGAAGTATTCTCCGCATATGATGACAATCCGGTCGATTTTCTCAACGAAAGCACACCCTCTGTCCAGGGCTTCAGATTTGCCGCCATTGCCTCCAACGAGGCCAGCCGTCTCTGTGCACAGAAGTCGAATCTGCTTTCAGAAAGGATAGTCTCATCCATTTCCTCTCGGTTACCCGAAATGCGTTCGAGAGGTGCAAAGGAAGCCGACCTGTATGTTCTCAACTGCAGTGCCATGCCTTCCGTGCTTGTGGAGATTGGGTTTCTTTCCAATCCTGATGAGTCCAGGATGATGAAATCCGATTCTTTCCAGATAAGGATGGCACAGGCAATAAAGGATGGAATTGAGGATTATTCTGGGAAATAAAAGTTTGTTCCACTTCTTTTATGTGTTGGAAACACATAATTTTCTCAGCAATGAATCAGCATTCCTGTTCTTAGGGTAAAGAGCCACACGGCTCTGTGTTTTAAGAAGGACGGCAATGCAGAATCAATCAAGTATTTTCCCAAGGTCCTCGATGGCGGAACATCCATGATAGACGTCTAGATGCACTCATCTCCTGATGTGGACATAGCAGCCAACACAAAATATGATGAATCTGCAATAGCACAATTCCCATTTCGACTTGGATTTATGAATTTAAGGATGAAGCAATAATCAGCCACAGAAAAAGTGACTGATCCTGAATTTTGGGAAACTTTGCCCTAAGTTTCCGCTCTGTGTGCTTTATCAATGATAATTTTTGTTGTATCATTATCGGCTAAGGAGCAGTATCCATGATTGATCTTAAGGAACTTAAGCAAAGAAGGGACGAGATTGTCCGCAATGTAAGTAATCGCTATATGAACTGTGACGTCGATGAAGTCATCAGACTTCAGGAAGAGAGGTCAGCATTGATGCAGCAGGCAGAGCTCATGAGGTCCAGAAGAAACGAAGTTGCCGGTCTGATGAAATCCAAGATTGACAGCGACTCCCGTGCCAGGCTTATTGCCGAGGGCAAGCAGCTGAAGGATGATATTGCCACAACAGAGGAGAAGCTTGCCGCATTGAATGCTGATTACGATCAGAAGGCAAGACAGATTCCAAACTATGCACATCCTGAGGCTCCTATCGGAAAGGAAGACAAGGACAGCACAGCCGTTAAGTTTGTCGGCAAGCCTCCTGTATTCGATTTTGCCCCGTTGGATCATGTGCAGCTGGGTCAGAATCTCGATCTGCTGGATTTCGATACTGCGACAAAGGTCAGCGGACCGAAGTTCTACTACATCAAGAACAAGGCTGTGATTCTTCAGATGGCATTGGAAAGATATGCCTTGGATATAGTGATGAAGCATGGATTCATGCCGATGATCACTCCTGACGTGGCCAAGGAGGAAGTGCTTCTTGGAATCGGATTCAATCCACGTGGAGCAGAGAGCAACATCTATACCGTTGAAGGCACCGATACATGCCTCGTCGGTACTGCTGAGATAACACTTGGCGGATACATGGAAGGCAGAATCCTGGAGAAGAAGGATCTTCCAATAAGATATACGGGTCTTTCCCATTGCTTCAGAAGGGAAGCCGGTGGTGCTGGTCAGTATTCTAAGGGACTCTACAGAGTGCACCAGTTCTCCAAGCTGGAGATGTTCATATTCTGTCTTCCAGAAGACAGCGATGAAATGCATAAGGAGCTTCTATCAATAGAGGAGGAGATCTTCGGTGGTCTCGGTCTTGCTTACAGGGTAGTGGACACCTGCACCGGAGACCTTGGTGCTCCTGCCTATAGAAAGTTCGACATCGAGGCATGGATGCCAGGCAGAGGTGATGGTGGAGAATATGGTGAAGTCACTTCAACCAGTAACTGCACCGATTATCAGGCAAGGAACCTCAACATCCGTTTCCGTGATGATGATGGAAAGACTCGTTTCGTTCACATGCTCAACGGTACTGCAGTGGCTTTGTCCAGGGCAATGGTGGCGGTGATGGAGAATTATCAGACAAAAGATGGAAATATCAGAATCCCGCAGGCTCTTGTACCGCTCTGTGGATTTGAAATGATCACAAAATAGCACTTGAATCAGTGATACCGGCTTTTAGCCGGTATCATTGCATTGGTTGGATGGGTGGTTGGATTCAGGAGGCAATCATGGCAATTTCTGCCTTGTTCACAGATTTTTATGAGCTTACTATGATGCAGGGATATTTCCTTGCAGGCAACAATCCTCAGGTTGTGTTCGATATGTTTTATCGGACTAATCCTTTTGGTGGCGGTTATGCAGTATTCACCGGAATACAGGATCTGATCAGCAACCTGGAGACTTTCAGGTTCTCCGATGATGATATTTCGTATCTGAGGTCGTTGAATCAGTTTGATGAGACGTTCCTTGACTTCCTTTCCACCTATAGATTCTCTGGAACAATCTGGGCGATGAAGGAAGGAACGGTGGTGTTTCCGCAGGAACCGCTGGTCAGGGTCCATAGCAATCTGATTGACTGCCAGCTGATCGAAGGGCTTTTGCTGAATACCCTTAACTTCCAGACGCTGATTGCATCCAAGAGCGCCAGAGTATGCCAGGCTGCTGGAAATGGAGCTGTGATGGAGTTCGGTCTCAGGCGTGCCCAGGGGCAGAATGGAGCCAACAGTGCCAGCCGTGCAGCCTATGTAGGTGGTGTAGCCCTGACAAGCAATACATTTGCGGCCAAGGAATACGGAATCCCGACTGGAGGAACCATGGCTCACAGCTGGGTCATGTCGTTTTCAAGTGAACTCGAGAGTTTCCGTGAATTCGCCAGAATCTATCCGGAGAACTGCATTCTTCTGATTGATACCTATGACACTCTAGGATCAGGAATTGACAACGCCATCATAGTTGGGCTGGAGCAGAAAGCCAAGGGATTGAAGATCGGTGTCAGAATCGACAGTGGAGACTTGTCGTATCTGCCGAAGATCATTCGCAGCAGGCTGGATGAAGCCGGATTGGAGAATGCCACCATCTGCGTATCGAATGACCTTACCGAAGACATCATCCAGACGCTGGTCATCGATGGAGTTCCAATCGACAGCTGGGGTGTCGGAACCCATCTGGCAACCGGAGGCACACAGAGTTCGCTCAATGGAGTCTACAAGCTTTCCGCAAAACAGGGAGCTGATGGACAGTTCTTACCTTCGATGAAGATTTCCAACAGCTTTGAGAAGACTACAAATCCTGGCATCAAGCAGGTGTATAGATTCTATGGGTGCGATGGACTTGCTGCGGGAGATCTGATCTGTCTGGATGACGAAAAGATGACAGAAGGGCAGGATTACATGTTCTATCATCCTTTCTCTGATACCGATCTGTTCAAGATGAAGAAGGACAAGTATCAGCGATTTGTGCCTCTGCTCTCAAAAGTCATGGAAAATGGTTCATTATGTGTTGAGCTTACGCCTCTCTTTGATGTAAGGAACAACGTAAAGAAGAATCTTGAAGAGTTCCACAAGAGCTACAAAAGATTCATAAATCCTCATATCTACAAGGTTTCTCTTTCAGAAAGACTTAAGGAACTGAAGAAGAGACTCATAATATCATCAAAGATTGAATAGTGCAGGACAGTTTATGATAGAAATCCTGAAATCGATTTTGTTTGGAATAGTTCAGGGCATCACCGAATGGCTTCCGGTCAGCAGTACTGGGCATATGCTTCTTCTGGATGAATTCATGACGCTGGATGTCGGTGCGAATTGCAGGGAATTGTTTTTCGTGCTTGTTCAACTGGGATCCGTCCTTGCTGTGATTGTCCTGTTCTTCAATGAACTTTGGCCTTCCTCTCGCAAGAAATGGACGCTTTGGCTCAAGATAGCCATAGCTTCGATTCCCGCTGGTGTCCTTGGCTTGCTTTTTGAGGATTACATTACCGAGAAGCTCTATGGAACTGTCACTATCTGCATAGCGCTTATCGTCTATGGTGTTCTGTTTGTCGTCATTGAACGGGTCAAGCAGAAAAAAGGAACAAAACACAAGGTCAACAGCATTGATGACATTTCTTTTTTCAAGGCATTCCAGATGGGGTGCTTTCAGGCTCTGGCTCTGATTCCAGGGACCTCCAGAAGTGGTTCCACGATTCTGGGTGGAATGCTCTGTTCTGTCAGCAGACCAGTTGCTGCGAAATTCAGTTTCTTCATGGCAATCCCGATCATGGTAGGTACCAGTGGGTACAAACTCCTCAAGTGCGGATTTGCTTATAATGCTCTGGAAATCTGGGTGCTTGCAGCCGGAACGGTTACAGCTTTCCTGGTATCGCTTCTTGTGATAAAGGGATTGATGTCATTTGTCCGTTCGCACAGTTTCGAAGTCTTTGGATGGTATAGAATCGCTCTCAGCATCGTTGTTCTCATCGTCTGGCTTCTTAATCGTTGAGGCCTTCTGGACGTTATGTCCTTTCTTGGTCAACTGCATAATAGTCTGGTCCAGGTTTCTTCTCTTCTGCTCGACTTCATTGAACAGCTCACCTTGAATCGGTGCATCTCCCTTGTATACCTGGTACAGCCCAAGTCCGATCAGCCTTATGCCCTGGCTTTTTTTCCAGCGGGAGAGGAAGAGCTTCCTTGCCTGCTCATATACTTGATTGGAATTGAGAATCGCCTGGTCCGGAGTGGCTTGGACAGTAGTAGTCTCAAATGAACCATAGCGGATCTTGACTCCGATAGTCCGAGGCATCATCTTGTCTTCATAGGCTCGAAACATCACTTCTGTAGCCATCTTGAGAAGAATCGCCGAGATGGTTTCTTCATCGTAAAGGTCATCCGTGAAGGTTGATTCGGTGGAGATGGAATGTGACTTAGTCTCCGCTTCGCATATGCCCGGGTCGATTCCCCTTGAAGCAAGAAACAGATAGTGGGCAAGGTTGCTTCCAAGAATCGCTTCCAGTCTTTCCATGGGAAGTGCTCTGATTTCTTGGGTACTATGCAATCCCTTCTCTTGAATGAATTTAAGTGTGCTTTTTCCAATTCCCCATAGCTTGGCAAGTCCAACTCTGTCAATGAATATCGTTTCCTTGGTCGGTGAAACTACGCATATTCCATCTGGCTTGTGGAAATCGCTGGCAAGCTTGGCGACGAATCTGTTCTGGGATACTCCGACACTTACCGTCAGTTGGGTCTCATCCAGTACCGCCTTCTTGAGCTTTTGGCAGGCTTCCCTGGCAGGGCCGAATAGCAGTTCGGTGCCAGTCATGTCCAGGAAGGCTTCATCTATTGATATCTGCTGTACTTCGGGTGAGAAACGATGCAGGATGTCCATTACCTGACGGCTTGTTCTCTGATAGAGCTTGTGATCACCTGGAATGAATATTCCATTTGGACATAGCCTTTGAGCCTGCATTGCAGGCATGGCCGAATGAACACCGAACTTTCTAGCCTCATAGGAACAGGTGGATACTACGCTACGCCTTTCCGGCATCCCGATTATCAGAGGCTTGCCACGGTATTCTGCGTGGTCACGCTGTTCCACCGAGGCGAAGAATGCATCCAGATCCACATGAAAGAAGACTTTTCCCATGGGAATATTATAATCCTTATCGGCCTGAATGCAAACTGAAGCTCCGGTTGTTTTTCAAGGCAATTTCTCTTATGTCATGAATGAAGCTTTCACCAGTGACTCCTGAAGCCTGAAGCATCTTTGGAAAATGGCTGGACTGCGTGAAGCCGGGAAGTGTGTTCACTTCGTTGAAGAAAAGCTTTTCATGCTCTGTATCGAAGAGAAAATCCACCCGGGCGTAGCCACTGCATCCAAGGCGCCTGAAGATTTTGATTGCGGTGCTCTGGATCTCTTTTTCCAGGCACTCATCAATATCAGCGGGACAGATCACGTAGTCTCCTCCATGATGATACTTGTCATCATATGACAGAAAGGACCCATGGCGGGAAAGTTCACAGACTCTTAGCGCTTGCGCTACTTCATCGTTTTCCACTATTCCACATTCAAATTCCCTGCAATTCTGCAGAAACTGCTCGAAGATGACGATTGGAGAAAAACGGGAAGCAGCTTCGAATGCCTTGGATATCAGTTTTTGACTGTTTTCATGGATGATGGTTATGCCCACTGAAGATCCTGATGCCTCCGGCTTGACAATCAGTGGAAATGGAATCGCTCTGAGGTCGCTGGGGCAGGGGGCTTTGTCTGCACATATTCTTGGAACACTGTTGGCCAGCGTGCCGACAACGGAGATTGTAGCTGACTTGGACATGCATAAGGCGCTGGAAAGAACTTCGCTTCCGGTGTAAGGGATTCCTGCTGAGAGCAGAATCGACTGAAGTGTGCCATCCTCGCAGTTAGTGCCATGGACAAACAGATAGGCAAGGCTGATGTCCAGAAGAGACTGGGAATCGGAGACGGAGATTCCAATTCCTGGAATGACTGCAAGCTTAGTTCCGGATTCCTCGTCAGAGATGTTTTGGGTCAGCGACCAAGTTCCTTCAAATGATATTCTGATGAGCATCACCGGGGCTGCTTCGACTTTTTCAATTAGCTTGAGTGCATTGATCGCGCTTCTAAGTGAAACTTCATGTTCGGGGGATTGCCCTCCATAGATTATTGCCGCTTGCTTCATAATCTTGCCTCCTTGAGTGCTTTCAGCAGGACTTCCTTTTCGTTCCAGCTTATTGCACTGCCTTTTTCGTATTCGATTGTATGTTCGTGCCCTTTGCCCAGAAGAAGAGTGACTGTGTATGGAGTGGAAAGGCTTACTGCCTTGCTTATCGCCAGCTGGCGGTCTGGTATTCTGTATATGACTGGAGAGAACGCTGCTGTATCACTGAGCAAGTCCGCTGTGATGTGTTCAAAGCCCTCATCCCTGGGGTCTTCGCTGGTCAGTATCATTGTCTTGCAGAACTGAGCTGCAATTCTGCCCATTTTGCTTCTTTTGTTCCGGTCTCTGTTCCCTCCTGATGAGAAGACGGCCGTAATCGAATGGTCAGGACATCTTTTTGCTATGAAAGTCATGAGTCTCATGTAGGCATCAGCTGTATGGGCAAAGTCAATGATGAATATTCCGTTTGGAGTTCTCAATACTTCCATTCTTCCTTCCACTGGCTTCAGCGTGGACAAAACGGCTGCCGATAGAGGTCTGTGCAGAATCTTCTCTGAAGCAACCAGTGCGGCACGTGCGTTCTGCAGAAACACATCTTCTCCATAGCAGAATGCAATGCTGGTGCAGTCTTCGTTGAAAATGGTTTCGTCAAGTTTCCTGGATGCGATTGAGTAGCAATCTGTGCTGTAGCTGGATATGTCCAATCCTTTGAATGAATCATGGATTGCACTCTCATGCAATGATCCTTTGGGATATATGACAAATCCATTGGAGTCAGTCTGACGGGCAAGATTGAGCTTGCACTGGATGTAGTTCTCCATTGTGTGGTGAAACTCCAGATGCTCACTGCTGATGGTGGTGTAGATGGCACCACTGAATGTGATCTGGCTGAGTCTGGATGTCACATGAGACAGTGAATGACTGGTGGCTTCCATAATCACTGTCTTCAGACCATTGCTTTTGCAGTCTGACAGAAACTGGAATATATGTTCTGCTTCCGGGGTGCTCTGCCTGTACGGTGAAGGGCGCTTTCCACTTCCGTCATCCATGCTTACTGTGGACAGAAGCCCGGGATGGAGGCCTTCAGTGCAAAGAATCTGGTAGAGAAAATCACATGTCGAAGTCTTTCCGTCAGTTCCACTGACACCTATGATCTGAAGGTCCTTCTGAGGCTGGTCGTGAAGAATACTGCACCATCTGGAATATTCCGCCTGGGGATTGTCATTTGTGATGAACAATGCGTCAGGGTATCTGCTCTGCAATGCCTTGCTGGAATCACTTGCTCTGCAGATTATGACGGAAGCTCCACGTTTCAGAGCATCCTCAATGAATTCATCTCCAGCCTTTCCACCTGAAATCGGAAGGAAGGCAAAGAATGCCCAGCCTTCTTCAATGTTCCGTGAATCGTATGAAAGACCATTGATATGCATGTCGGAATGCATTTCCGGCATGAAAGATGATAGGTTCTTCATGTTTCAATTCTATCAGCAAAAGGGGTTATGGACTAGATGATATTCCGTGATTTTGTTATCATTGATGCATGAGTATGAGAACTATTGATTATAAGCCGCACGGCATCTGTGCTTTTGAGATATTGGTTGAAATCGATGACGATGACAAGGTTCAGTCAGTCACATTTGTTGGTGGCTGCGATGGGAATCATAAGGGATTGGCTGCGCTGTGCAAGGGAATGAAGGCTGACGAAGTGATCAGCCGTCTCGAAGGAGTCACTTGCGGTTACAAGAACACTTCCTGCCCTGCCCAGCTCGCCAAGGCACTCAGAACGAGGTAGATTATTGAAGAAGGCTGTTTCAATCATTGCTTTTCTGACAGTTGCCCTTTCACTGTGTGCCGCTCCAGTGAGCCTTGTGGATATCAGAAGCGATGCCATGGGCGGGCTTGGAATGGCATGCTATGACAGCAGCCTTGCTTTCTATCACAATCCAGCCTCCATGCTGTTTGGCAGGGATAAGGCAAATCTCTCGATGAGCGGCGGAGGGATCGACGGCATAGATGCCGAAGCTTTCTCTTCCAATCTTCCCAATCCGTTTCTAAGTGATCCAGCCTCATTCGGGTCAATCCGATTTGTCGGCAGGAATGCTGCGTTGAGCATAACCCTGACAAACATGCTTGTCCAAAAGAGCATAAGTGACGACCTGTCATATGGTGTATATGACGCACTGAACGTTGCTGATCTTCAGCTTACGGTTGCATATGGATGGCCGAATTTCAGCTTCGGTTTCACCGTCAACGGCGGAAACTGCACTCAAAGGGAGAATATCAGCATCTATGATGAAAGTACATTCCTCGATTACATGATGCAGACATTGTTCGAAAGGTATGCTCCGAAGCTAGGCTCCGAGTTCGTTTCGCTCTCGTTGGGAATGATGGGAAAGCTTGGTGACTTCTCAATTGGGCTCACGTTTGATGAGTTCACCTCGGTGAATGATGACAAGAGCATTGGAGTATCATTGGGTGCCATACTGTCAACAATGTGCTTTGGCTTCCATTACACCGGACAGAGATATGACAGGCAGACTGCTGGTCTGATCTTTGTCGTCCCAAGCTTTGGAATTGAAGTCCACAATGTTTTTCTGGAAAGCTTCGATCATTCTGAGAATGGAATAGTCCTTCCTGCGTCAGCGGTCAAGAAGCGTGATTCCGGCCTATGCATTGGCGGTGAGGTAAGCTTTCAGCTTTCTCCTATTCTGTCGATCGCAGTTCAGACGGGACTTGCCAGCGGAGGATTCAGCTCCCGCTTCGTTTCTGGAGCCAGACAGACTTTCGGTTTTTCGGTCAATACGGAACAACTCTCAATCAACCTTGCAGTGTCGATTCCTTTTGAAGTCTATATGGGTCATAGCAAGAAGGTCGATGCCTCTCTTGGAATGGATTTCTCCTTCTGATTTGCACTAAGTGGAATCTGAATCCCGTAGAGTCGCTTTGTTTCTGTTTTACCTTGACATGATGGTAAATGATTTTGTATAGTCACTTTGACAAGGAGTTGATGACATGTCTAAAGCACATAGAGGTTTCGGTATAAGAGAGCAGGCGAACAAGGGAAGAGGCACATGCCCCGTCTGCAGCCGCACAGGAATCAAGGTTCTTTATGAGAACAAGATTGATGATCAGACTGCAAAAGTCTGCAAGCAGTGCAATGCAAAACTCAAGAACGCCAAATAAGCAAGTACCGAGATTGGTTTGAATGAAAAGGGCTGCATGTCAGTCCTTTTTTTAATTTCTGGTTGTTCGTCGGGATGCTGGAGGTCGATTTGAATCTTGCAGGAAAAAAATGCTTCTTGATTGGTATCAAGGGGACGGGCATGTCTTCTTTGGCTGTGATATTGAAAAAAGCCGGAGCCTTCGTCACAGGCTGTGATTCAAATGAAGTCTTTCCAACAGATCAGTTGCTTGAGGATGCTGAAATCTGCTTTGCATCAGGTTTTGGTGCTGATCTTCTGATGGAAGATGCTGATTTTCTCATCTACAGTGATGCCTACAGAAGAGAGAACTGTCCAGTTCTGGCGGTGGCTCTGTCTCGGTTTTTCGACAGATGTCATTCATATCCACAGTTTCTGGCTTTGCTGTCGTCGATGTGCCGAACCTACGGGGTGGCTGGGACTCATGGCAAGACCACTACGACTGCAGCTGCCGGATGGTTGCTGTCTCAGGGAAAGCGGAAGCAGTTTCCTCTGTTTGCAGTGATGGGGTCTGCCGTTGCCGGCGAGGGTGCGATTTGCAATGGAACTGACGAAATGCTGATCGAGGCTTGTGAGTACAGAGACCATTTTCTATCATATGATCTTCGTGGGGTGCTTATAACGTCGATTGAGATGGATCATCCAGATTGGTTTGCCGATGAAAATGCGGTTTGCCGCAGCTTCGAGAAGCTTGTCAAGGGATTGTCCAAGGGGGGAGTCGTCATCCTATGTGTCGATGATCCCAACGTCAGGAAGCTTTCCAAATGGGTGGAATGCAACCGAAAGGACCTTATTTGCGTTGAATACGGGTTTTCGTCTCAATCAGCGTTTCGAATCAGAAGAAGCGGGAAGGCATACTCCATAGATCTGGTTCCGTATGTCACATTTGCTCTCAATGCGATGAGTGATCCGATAATCTGTGATTACTTCGGCGCCGCGATTCTTGCCTCATCCATTCTGCTTGATCGAAGCAATCCACGGCTGTTTCTTGATGACTCAGCGCTTGTCTGCGATGAGATACTTGGTACGTTGGTCGGATCGATGATGAAGGAGATGGAATTGTTTCCCGGTGTCAGGAGCAGAAACGAAGTTGTTGCACAAGAGAATGGAATAGTCTACATCGATGACTATGCCCATCATCCGACGGAAATACGTGTGTGTCTGGATAATCTAAGGCGTTCGTACCCAGGACGGAGACTTTGTGTGGCATTTAGCCCGCATACATACTCAAGGACTTCAGCATTGATGGAAGAGTTCGTCGCAGCTCTGGCAATGGCCAATGTGGTGGTTGTTCAGAAGACCTATGCAAGTGCAAGGGGTGAGACTGCAGATTCAGATAATGCCAGGGAGCTTGCAGAAAAGCTTTCTTCACGGATTTCAAGGTCATTGTACGGATGTCTTGAGTCTGCAGTGTATATTGAATATGATGAGGACGCAGCTGCATTCCTAGCTGATGCACTTGGCCAGAATGGCGTATGCATCAGTCTTGGCGCTGGAAACAACAGACCGCTGCTGGGAAGAATAATCGAGCTGAGAAGAGGTGATGGCAGATGACTAGCATGACAGGATATGGATTTGGAGAAGTCCAGACTTTGGACTTTGTTCTTAGCGTTGAGGTGAAATCCTACAATAACAGGTTTCTTGAGATTGCACATGTGATGCCACCTTCATTTTCTCTATTTGAGGCTGAGATTGATTCCTCGGTCAAGGCTGTCGCAAGCCGTGGCAGGGTAGAGGTCAACGTCAAGTTCAAGTCTCTCAGGTCTCAGGTTCAGGTCACCGTGGATGAAGGTATGCTGGCACAATATGCCGAAGCAGTCAGTAAGATCGAGAAGATCACAGGAAAGCAGGTTGTCTTCTCGTTTGCCGACCTTTGCGCTGTTCAGAATCTGATATCCGAGACAAACGATCTAGAGGCGGATGCATACCGTCCTGCCTTGAAGGAAGCACTGGATATAGCTATGAAGCAGTTCGCCAAATCCCGCAAGGTTGAAGGCGAGGCCACTTATAACGATCTGGTCAGATTGCTTGATGGGCTTTCTCAGAGCTTTGATGTTGTAAAGACTGATGCTGGAAAGATAGAGGATTCGCTTCGCGAAAGTCTTCTTGCAAAATTCGCCGAACTTCTGAAGGACAGGGGCTATGATGAAGGTCGTTTTCTACAGGAAGTTGCGATACTTCTTGTCAAGTATTCGATCAATGAGGAGATCTGCCGTCTGACATCACACATAACAGAGGCTTACAGACTCATTAATGGTGATGAACCATGCGGAAAGAAGATGGATTTTCTATGTCAGGAGATGAACCGGGAAATCAACACAATAGGAAGCAAGAACATTCTGGTGGAGATAAGCCAGAAGGTAGTGACGATGAAGGACTGCCTGGAGAATATCCGAGAGCAGATAAGGAACATAGAGTGATGAGAATTGCAATATCTGGAAAAAGCGGCTGTGGAAATACTACTGTTTCAACCTTGGTGGCCAAGAGGCTTGGCTTTACAATGATTAACTTCACCTTTCGGAATCTGTCTGCAGAAAAGGGGATTGATTTCTGGACTTTCTGTTCGATGGCACAGAAGGATGACAACATAGACAAGGAACTCGACAGGCGTCAGGTCCAGATGGCGATGGAACAGGAGAACTGCGTTCTTGGTTCCAGACTTGCTGTATGGATGCTCAAGGATGCAGATCTGAAGGTATATCTCGATGCCGATGAGGATACCCGGGCAAGGCGTGTCTTCAAAAGAGAAGGTGGTGATTTTGAGACTGTGCTCCAGCAGACAAGGCGAAGAGACGCTTCCGATACCGCCAGATACAAGCGAATCTATGGAATTGACAACAATGATTCCGCCATTGCCGACCTGGTAATAGATGTGAATGGCAAGACTCCGGATGAGATAGCCGACCTGATTGTGGCAAGGGCCTCGGGACTGTACAAAAAAGGCTGAATGTTGTAACATCATACCCTGCGATTGAATAAGGAGAAGATTTTGAGCATCCCACTTGATAAATTGATTGATAAGGACTGCAATGTCTATGAAATGACCTGTGTGGCCATAAAGGAAGCCACTCTTCTTTCGAATAAGCTGAGTGAAGAAGAGCAGAAGAGCGGCATTAAAATCGTTTCCGAGGCTTTGGAAAAGGTTTTGAATGACGAAGTGGAGTATTCCATCAACGATGAGGAAAAATGACCGATAAGGTTGTTTTCCTCTTTGGTCCAACGGCGGTCGGAAAGACCGCCTTGCTTTTTAATGTGTTCTCTTCAGGCTTTGAGGTCATAAACTGTGATTCCGTTCAGGTGTATCGTCATCTGGATATCGGGTCAGCCAAGGCTACTGCCGAGGAGATGCGACGGGTTCCTCATCACTTGATTGATATCCGTGATCCTTGGGAGGATTTCTCAGTCGGTGATTTTCTTCAGCTTGCTGATGAAAAGGTCAAAGAGATCGAGTCGCGAGGCAATGTTCCCGTCCTCTGCGGTGGAACCGCATATTATTTCAAGCATTTTCTCTATGGGCTGAGCAAAAGCCCAAAATCCGACCCTGTGATCAGAGACAGAGTCCGTGAACTGCTTGCTTCCAATGGTCCGCAATGGTGCCATGACGAACTGATGAAGATGGATCCTATAAGTGGAGTCAGAATTCATCCCAACGACACCTACCGCACGACCCGTGCTCTTGAAGTATGCTTGAGTGGGCAGGGCAGGCTCTCTGACTTTGCAGTCCCTTCAACGGTTAGAAATGGCATGAAGGTTCTCTGCCTTGGGTTGAAGAGACCAAAGGAAGAGATCGACAGACGGATAAGAATGAGAGTCGATCAGATGTTTGACCAGGGGCTTGTCGATGAGATAAGAGGTCTGGTGTCCATGGGAGCTGACGATCAATGGCCAGGAATGAAGGCCATAGGCTATCAGGAATTTATTGAGGGCATGAGTACCGGTGAACTGGACATGCGTGCCATCAAGGAAAAGATAGTGATCAACTCGATTCATTATGCCAAGCGTCAGAAGGTTTTCTTTCAGAGCTTCTCTGCTGTGGACTGGGTCAACCCGGCGGAAGAGGACCTGATAAGACAGAAAGTCAGTGCTTTTCTCAACGAATAGCCGATTTGCCTACTGTGGTGAAGCCTTTCTGGTCTGATAAGGCACTTGGAAGTGATCTTTTTGAACCAGACTCACTTCGTTGATTGCAGATATTTCCTTCCATTCATGTTTATCAATAAAGTCGAACTGCTGAACCTGTTCGTACACATACACTTCGGTGAATGTTGGAACTGAATCACTCAGGTCTGTCTCATAATCAGGATTGACATAGTCTGAGTTGCTGTAAAGAGTGACGGTTGCTTCGATGGTGTCATCATCGACCCACCTGGTTTTCAGATCGGTTGTGCCATAGATCATTGCACCTTCCACGATAGGCTGTCTTCCTTCTGCTATCCATGATTCGGGTGTGATGACGCAGTCAATGTGCTCATATCCAAGTCTAGTCGCTCTGGTGACGAACAGGGAGATGACTTCATTCTCAACAGGGCTTTTGACTCCATGTACAAGAGTGTCTCTGAGATGCTCGGTGTTCAGTTCATTCTGTGCCTGATAGTAGTAAGACACAATTTCTTCCTCGTTAAGGCCGGCACTTGCTGGCGGTCCGTATTCCTTGACTATGTAGTTTCCAAGGAAATAGCCGGTTGTGATGACGATTGCCACAATCAATGCAACCAGCCAGCCCTTCTTTTTCCAGAAAAGGCATATGCGGGACTGACGCTCGAGTCGATCAAGGGCCGAAGCGGCCTGCGGAGTGTCAATAAGGTCTTCGACGGTTGACCATTCAATGCTAAGTAGGACAGAAGAAAGGTCGATGGAGGCCTTGTCACCTTTTTTTAGAAGACACTGATCGATGATCTGTGCAAGCTTTGGTTCGGCTGCTGTGTAAGAAAGCCTTACATACCACTTTGCACCGGTGTTTCTGATTCTGTCATCAGCAAATGGAAACATGCCGGTCTGGGCAAAGTACAAAAGCTGTATCATTTCGTTCTTCAGCTTGATTGCGCTGTTGTAGCGGACCCAGCTCAAGGCGAAAGTCTGTGCGAAGCTGTCCGGTTCTTCAAGGCAGAAATGGATGATGTCGCCAAGCTGCTTGGAAAGAATTATGACATTGCCATCTTCGGTGAAGAAAATGCAATACAAAGGAATGATTCCATCCAGAAGGGGAAGAAGCTTGGGGTCTGTGGCCTCGATGGCCTTCCAGAGTTCCTGCACTCTGGACAATGCTTCATTGTGCAGGCTGAAAGCCAGTTCGCTGACTGGAATGGGGCAGATGTCATTGAAGAGAATCACTATCTCACGGCTGGATGTGGCTTTTGCTTCAAGAATGATCTCCTTGGCTTCTCCGTCTTGGAAAATCATGCTTGGCAATGTCTTTCCTCCGAATTTTGCCAGAGGATTGGCATGAGCACTTCCAATGAAGCTCCCTACTGTCAGATAATTTCCATCCGGTCCACTCTTTATATCGCTTTTTCTGAACATGTCTGTAATATCCTCGTCATTTTATTTTCATGCAATGAGTTGCCTCAAAACAACATCATTCTACACATTGGCAGCACAGAAGTGAACCACTGAATTTTTTGTTGCCGAGCTTCCGACCTTCCATCTTCCGCCAAAAGCCTGAAGCCAGAGTCTTCCGCATGGTCCTGCCGGTATTTCTGTTCCCTTCTTCATGGCCTCGAATATAACAGATGGATCCTGTTTCTTGGCGCTTTGCAGTGAGATGTTGGTGCTTAGTATGAAGAGAGGGCATTTGAACGAAGCCCTGATTTCATCAATGAGTCTTCTGAGCCTGGTCACATGACCAGTTGAAAGAAGAGGCATTACCTCTGTTTCTGGAAACGCCTTGCTTATCAATGGATATAGTTCTTCGCATGCAGGCTCTTCTTCGAAGTATGATATCTTCTGTACAATGTCAGTGAAGAGAGGGTGGGCTATGCTTATCTTGAAGGTTCTGCCCTGGACTGACTTCTGAGGGGTGGTTATTGCACAATATTCAAGGTCTTCATCCAGAACTGGGCTGTGAAGCGGGGCAAGTATGACAATCAAGTCAGGATTGATATGCGAGGCGTATCCAAATGCCTCTTCCATCAATGGAAGAATTTCACATAGTCTTGCATGTGGAACGATTATGGCATTGTTCTCTGTCTGAATGGCAGATGGTTTGATTGCAAAATCGGCCATGTCCTTTTCTTCGTTGTAGAATACGTCATGATGGAATGTATCAGTCAATGTCCTTCTCCTTGCCTTCAAGAATGGCTTGTGCTCTTTTTCTGTCGACAGTGATTGTCAGATTCTTTTCCTGGGAAGGAATGACAAGCCCGAGCGGTCCGTTCTTTACTCTTCTCAGATATTTAACCTGAGTATAGTACAGGTTGACCTTAGAGTTGTTCTTTCCTTCTGAGTACAATGCAGCCAGATTTGCGGCGTCAAGCATTGTTTCCAGTGGGACTGTCTTGTTTCTTGGACATCTGACAAACACATAAGCTCCAGGGAAGTCTCTGGTGTGGAACCAGTAGTCATTGCCTTTGAACCCGTGCCGAAGCAGCTTGTCGTTTTCCTTTGCAGTCCTGCCGATCACTATCTCGAATGAATTGCTCCGGCAGATTATTCCCACCTGATTCTGAGGCTTGGATTGAATGGGTATGCAATTCTTCAATGCCCCCTTCATCCTTCTCAGGTCGGCCTTGTCGTCTCCTGTCGGTTTCAGAAGCTCTGAATACTCAGCCTGGATGCCGGCAAGCCTTGCCTCAGCCTGCTTCAGCTCGGTCTGAGCATTTTCGAGGGTGCCCCTGGCTTTCTTGGATTTCTCATAATAGCTTTCTATGTGCTGTGATCCTTTGTGCGAAGGATCCAGAACTACCAGACGCTTGCTCCCATTGTCGTAATCGTCAATTTCGATGGAAGTCTGCCGTGGCTGTATTCGATGAAGGTTCGCTGCAAGAAGGTCTCCGATGTGCCTGAGCTCCTCCCATCCGCTGTTCTCGTCGATGGATTTGCGAAGAGAGGATATTGTTCCAAGTTCATGTGATGTCAGGCGGTCGAGCTGAAGCTGAAGCTTGGCCTTTATATCGGACAACTGATCTTCCTGTGACTCATTAGAGAACTGAGTGTTGATCTGCTCGTTGAATGTCATCCCTTCGATTCGATCCCTTATGGCGAATTCCCTGGGGTTTGCAGATTGGGGCGATTCCTGAAGGATTGCACCGGAAATCTCATTGCGTTTTGGACGCCGATAGAGAAGATCCATTATTCTGTGTTCGGAGTCGGTTACGATGATATTGGCACCGGGACCGCTGAAAAGCCTGATGCATATGAACATCGGCTGTTGCCTTATCAGCTCGATGGTGACTTCCCTGTCTCCGGGTTTCTGCATCAGTTTTACTACTCTGGCTCCTTCGATGTTTGCTCTGGCGAATTGGACAAACCGCTGGAGCTTCTCTGTCTTGGTCTTTGCAATTTCATTTTCTGCAAGACATATCCGGCTCTGAGGAGTCCCGACTTCGGTGTAGAGGGCAAAGCTTCCACGAGATTTGTCATATAGCATCCATGTGATGGAGTGAAAGGAATTCTGAATGACTTTCTGAACAAGGCAGCCTTCCAGACTGAGTTCTGATAGAATCAGTTCGATTTCTCTCCAGTTAAGCGACATAGTGCCTCCTTTATCTCTCCGGCCATGTAGAATGATCCAGTGACCAGGACTGCCTGATTTTCCTCGCACAGCTCAAGTGCGGAAGCGAGTGCTCTGTCCGGGTCTTTTTCCAATATAATGTTTTTGACTGTATTGGGATAGAGCTGCGATGCAGAGCAAAGGAACGTGTCATATATGAGTTCCGGGTTGCTCTTCTTGAAATCTCCTGGGCGCGAAACAATGATTGTGCTGAAGGATTTGAGAATCAGCCCAGTCAGTGTCTGATAATCCTTTCCACTTACGCAGCAGAATATGCAGACGCCTCCGTTTCCTATGAATGCGGAACGGAAGGTGCTCAAGGTGCTTTCAATTGACTTAGGGGTGTGTGCTCCATCGAAGAAGATAGGGTGGTGCAGAAAGCGTCTCTCCATTCTTCCGGGAAGGGTGTTATTCTCCATGGCCTTGAGTGAATCTGCGGTCATCAAGCCCAGTGAATGCAGAACCAGAATTGCAAGGGCACAGTTGTCCGCCTGGACTTGCCCCAGCATCTTGAGTGAGACGTCTGCGTGGAAACCGTCAATGAATCCCAGCTCCATCTGTTCCCTTTCCTCTATTCCTTCACAGTATGTCTGGATGGATGTACGCTGGATGGAAATGCGGTCTTCAAGAAATGTGATTGGTGATTTCTGAGCCTTGGCTTCCTCTTCGAACACCTTCCGTGCTTCGGGAAGTTGTCTGGAGACGAACACGGGTATTCCTGGTTTGATTATCTTTGACTTTTCGGTCGCTATCAGAGGTATTGTGCCCCCAAGTATTTCAGTATGCTCCAGTTCAATCGGGGTCAGCACAGAGGCTTGGGGAATGATTATGTTTGTGGCATCCAGCCGTCCGCCAAGTCCGGTCTCAATCACTGCCCATTGGCATCCTGCATTTTTGAATAGAAGGAATGCGAATGAGGTATAGAGCTCGAATGTAGTCGGGACATTCTCACCGTATGTGTCACAGAAAGTAAAGCCTTCAAGCAGGGAACGCAGCTGGTTGGCTGTATCAAGCATGATTCCATCATCGAAGAATTCACCAGCCAGGGTGAAGCGTTCTCTGTAATCGACGACATGCGGAGACATGTAAAGTCCAGTCTTGAAGCCTAAAGCCTTCAGTCCTGCGGCAATGAAGGACGATGTGGATCCCTTGCCCTTGCTGCCTGCCACATGAATGGTCCTGTAGCAGTTCTGTGGATTGCCGAGACGTTCCATGATGGCTCTCATCCGGTCCAGGCGGAATGTTCTTCTGGCTTTGGTGAAGCTCCTGTTTTCCTGGTTGGTGAAGCTGTCCATGTATGCTGGTATCTGATCGAAGTCTGTGAAATACTGTTTTGTCATAACAGATGTAAATCTACTCTTTGCTTGTTGTTTTGTCCACATGGGGATTGAGAGTAGAGCTCACTTGAAGCGTGAAACTGATGATTCTCATGCACCCTCTGAATGTTTGAGACCCATTGGTTTTGATGGGAAAGTTTATTATTGACAAATTTTAAAAATATGTTAGAAATGGAGCTGAAAAGTATTGCCAAACTGTAATTGTTTTAATAAACTTTTCTTGTAATATGAAAAATTAAGTATGGAGGATACTATGGCGAAATTAAAGCATAATCCAATTCCATGGGATTTTCTTGCCAAATATAAAGGTGAGTTCTTCTTTGAGGAGTGGCCGACGATACCCGAGATGTTCAATATAACAGTGAAGCGTTATGGTGAAAGAAACTGCTTCCTTTGCTTCCAGCCTGAAAAGGTTGTATATACCTATAATGAAGTCCAGAAACTTGTGAATCAGCTTGCTGATTTCATGGTGATGAATGGCTTGAAGCATGGTGACCGAGTAGGCCTTACAGGCAAGAACAGCCCTGAGTGGGGCATCACATACCTGGCTGCCTTGTTCGCAGGAGCCATCATTGTGCCAGTTGACCATTCATTTTCCGTGCAGGAGATCGATAATCTGTTTGATTTCGCCGAGGTGAAGATGATCTTTTCCGATGTGGACAAGCTGGAGAAGCTGGAGAACAAGAGGGGAGTCTCCTCGTTCTGCCTGGAGAAGGATGACAGATTCACTTATGTGATGGACTGCATGGGGACTGAAAGCCAGCCAAGGGAACTTCCGAAAAGTGAGGAGATGGCTGCTATTCTATTCACAAGCGGAACCACAGGAACTCCCAAGGGAGTCATGCTGAGCCATAGAAATCTGGTTGCAGACTGCTATATGGCACAGAGCCGGATGAATATTTACAGCACTGATGTATTCTATGCGATTCTCCCGATTCACCATGCATATACCATGCTGGCGGTGTTCATTGAGGCACTGTCGGTCGGTGCATCGATAGTATTTGGAAAGAAACTCGTTGTCAGTGCGATCTTCAAGGAAATGAAGGAAGCTCATGTGACGATGTTCCTGGCTGTTCCAATGCTGTACAACAAGCTCCTTTCAGGTCTGATGAAGGGTGTCAAGGAGAAGGGACCTGTTGTCAATGGACTGATTCATGCACTCATGGGTATCTCCGGGTTCTGCAAGAAGGTGTTCCATTTCAATCCAGGAAAGAAGATGTTCGGTTTTCTTCTGAAGAAGGTCTCACTGGACAGCAACCGAATCTGCATAAGCGGCGGTGGTCCTCTTCCTGCTTCGACGTTCAAGCGTTACAACCAGCTTGGAATAGACTTTGTCCAGGGCTATGGACTTACTGAGACAAGCCCGATTCTCACTTTGAATCCGATTTTCGACTATATTGAGACAAGTATCGGTCAGGTGATTGCCAATACTGAAGTGAAGGTCGTCGATCCTGATTCTGATGGCAACGGACTTCTCTACTTCAGAGGTCCAAGCATCATGATGGGTTATTACAAGAATCCAGAGGCGACCAGCGAAGTCATCGACAAGGATGGCTGGATCAATACCGGTGACATTGGACATGTGGATTCCAGAAATTATGTATACCTCACAGGGCGAGCGAAGAACATCATCGTCACTGAAGGTGGAAAGAATGTGTTCCCTGAGGAAATTGAGGACGCCTTCCAGCTGTATTACGACATAGAGCAGATTTGCTGTGTCGGATATACCTTGAATGCTGAACTTAAGAGCGAAGCAGTCTGTGCACTGATTCTTCCTTCTCAGTCATGCATGAAGGAATTGGGCAACGATGAAGCGGCAATCCGCAGTCATGTTGAGAAAATCGTCGAGAATGTCAACAAGACCCTTCTGCCGTATCAGCGGATTCACAAGACAATCGTAGTGAATGAGCCGTTTGAGCTTTCTTCGACCAACAAGGTCAAGAGGTTCAAGGTGGTTCAGAAATATAAGGATCAAATCAATGGATAGCAAGACAAGAAGTCATCTTCGTTCTTTATCGCAGACGCTTTCGGCGATAGTCATGATTGGCAAGGAAGGTCATACCGATGGTGTGGCAAATGCTCTTGACGAAGCTCTTGATTGTCACGAGCTTGTGAAAGTCAAGTTCGTCTGCATGAAGGACCAGGTGAGAAGCATATCAGAGGCTCTTGCCAAGGCGGTGGGTTGTGAACTGGTTTCGGTCATAGGCTTCACTTCGGTGTTCTTCAGACAGAATCCAGATCCGTCCAAGCGAACGATACAGCTGCATTGACATATTGAAATGACAACAGGTTTGCTGTTTCCAGTAGTTGACTGGAGATATGCAGCCTGTTTTTTTTGATGCGGTACTGGGCACTGAAATCTCTGAACATAAAAAATGGCGATCACTTGTCAAGATCGCCATTAAGTCTTTAAAAACCAGTGCTTAAGCTTCAGTGTTTTTCTTTTCCTGAATCTCCTGTCTTCTGGCTTTACAGAGCTTTGCAATTTCTGCCAGTGCCTTCCTGGCTCTCGCAGCGGATGCCTTTATTCCTTTTACCTCAAACTTCTCGCTTTCTGCGACATAGTTCTCAAAAAGTTCTACTAGCTGTTCATGATTGGACATTTGCATGCCTCCTTCCTTAGTTATGGTTTATCGTATCATATTTTTGGAGTTGCACAAGCGAAAAAGCAGGAATTATCAGAAAAAAGGAAAAAAACTGCAATGCAGGGCTTTGTTTGCATGTTTTGGCGAAAATCAGACTTCTCTGCCTTTCCATTTTATGCTTTTTTTCATGATTCGGGAGAATACGCTGAAGTTGTAAAGCAATGCAGTCATTATGAATGAAAGTGGCTGTGAAAATGCTACAAGGAAGGAAAACCCTTCGAATCTGGCTACAATAGCCCATCCGATCCATATCAATAATGATCCTCCCAATATCATCATCGCCGGCGTTGAATAGCCAGAAATTATCAGCCAGACAAGTGATGCAATACCAGAGAAAGAGGAAAGAAACAGACCAAACACTGCAATGATGAGAAATGAGAACATCCACGTAGGGATGATTCCTGTTACGCTTCTTCCTATGCCATGTATTGCACTCTTCAAGTCTGGATACATGTTGCAGCTTACATGTTCCTTGAAGGATGTGAGCAGAGCCCGATGTCCGTTGCCGACCATCTTCCGAACCAGATTCACGTCATCGGTTATGCCGTTCTTGATTGACGTCATGCCACCGATTTCCAACAGGGCAGTCTTTCTGACCAGCATGTACTGACCAATGCATGAAGCAAGGGTTTTGGTATTCAGCCATGGCTGGAGAAACATTGGAAGTGCAAGGCAGAGGAATACCATTGCTGATATTGCAACTGAACCTGCATAGCTTGGGCATAACTCACGAGGGTAGCCACTTACAAAATCGACATTCCTCTGAACTGCGATTGATATTCCGTTGGCAACGCTGTCAGGACCATGAATGGTGTCTGCGTCAACAAAGAGGATGAACTCTCCTTTGCTGTTCTCTATCAGCTGCTGCATACCGAATGTCTTGCCTTTCCATCCCTTTTCCAAAGGTTTGCCCTTCAAATACCTGATTCTGGAATCCTTCTGGTGGTATTCGTTGATTATATCTGCTGTGCGGTCATTGGAATTGTCATCCAGAACGAGAATTTCCATGTTCGTGTATGTTTGATTCATTAACGAATCCAGGCATTTCCCGATGTTGTCTTCCTCGTTTCTTGCCGGTATGCATACTGATACCATCGGACCGTCCTTAAGAATCGGTTTGCCTTTTATTCTGCTTAATACTATGACGTTGAGAATTCCATTGATCAGGAAATAAATCCCGACAATCAGAATGACAATGCCTAGAATGCCTAGAAAACCCACGTTACCCTCCCTTCAGTGCGTCAGCTTGCTGATGGTTTCCGCTATGACTTCATCTCCATGATAGATTGCCATAGCCTTGTGCAGATATACAGCCGATTCATCATAACACTGTTTTTCGAACAGGCACATACCGATTCCGCTGTAGATTGAAAACATATCCCATTCTGCCAGCCCCTGGTGATTTGCCAGTTTGCAAAAGATCGAGTATGCTTCCTCGACATCCTTGCCTCCAATGGCTGGAGCATAAAGACGGCGGTTTGCATACATCAATGCAACTGATACTTCGTTGCTGTAGCTTTTGAAAGCCTTGTCGATAAGCTTTGTCGACTCAATTCCCTTTGATAGATGAAGTATGGGCGATATTATGTATTCCACGCTGTAGAAATCTGATTCCAAAGCCCCGATGACACTGATTGCTGAAGGGTCTGCAAGTCGCTTGATCTGCGCAAGCAGTCTTCCTGCGTCCTTAAGAAGTTTCTTTGCGGTGTCCTTCTCCTTGGAAGGTCCCTGAATGCAGTACCTGGCCAATACAGTGTCCGCCTTGAAAAGGAGGCAAAGGTCCTCCCAGGAGCTGCACTTTGTGATGGATTCGATCTGTTCATGTATCTGCTTGCATACAATAAGTGGTTCACGGTTCCAGACTGCAGATTCAAGCTTGGATAATAGCTCACAATCCTTCAGAAAAGACAGGGAATCAACATATTCGGATGGCTTACATTGGTCAGTGATCTCAATTGAATCCGTTGGATTGGCCCAGATCGGAATCAGTGCGAAAAAGAGGCATGAAAGAATCAGAATTCTTTTCATTCGACAGCTCTCCTTATCATGTAGCCGGGTCTCACCGGGCATGGAGTCTTCAGATAGCAAGTCTTGCAATGGTCAATGTGCGGCACAACCTGAAAGTCCTCATCGAGCGTCTCGAACTCCTTGTCGTCAATCTTCAGCACATCAGGCCCAATGTATTCCAGCGATTTGCCCATTGCTATCTGGTTTCTAATGTCAATTTCCCAGATTCCAGGCTTCACTTCCTTGAGGAATCTGCCCAGATACATGTACTGGCGCTGATACCCCGATGAGGTGTTGACGTCTATAGGTCCGTTGCCATAGAAGAAACCTGTGCAATAGTCGCGGTGGCTGACATTGTCCAGCTCGTTACGATAGGGAAGGTAGTCCACAGCCGGATCATCCAGTGCATCAAGGGCTTTTCTATAAGCTCTGGTAACGGTCGCAACATAGTAAATGCTCTTCATCCTGCCTTCAATCTTCAATGAAGACACGCCTGCGTTTCCAAGATCAAGCAGATGATCTATCATGCACAAGTCCTTTGAGGAGAGGATTGTAGTCCCATGTTCATCTTCTTCGATTGGGTAATACATTCCAGGCCGTTCGGATTCTTCGAGTGCGAGACGGTAGTTCCATCTGCAGGTGTGTGCACAGTCTCCTTGGTTGGCACTTCTTCCGGTAAGATGAGCCGACAGCATGCATCTTCCGCTGTATGCCATGCACATAGCTCCATGGACGAATGCCTCAAGCTCCATTTCAGGAACAGCGTCCTTTATCCTTCTGATATCGGAAAGGGGCGTTTCCCGCCCGAGGACGATCCTTGAGAACCCAAGTCTCTGGTAGAGTCTTGCACTTTCAGAATTGAGGCAGTTCGCCTGAGTCGACAGATGAAGCTCGATGTTGGGAAACCTTGTCTTCAGAATGTCCACAGCCCCCATGTCAGAGACAAGGAATGCATCGAATGGGTAGAGCGCTATCTCATCCAGCTTGCTTCTAAGCAGATCAAGGTCATCCTCGTGGTAGTAGATGTTCAGTGTCCCATAGACCTTCTTGCCATGCTTCTGCTTCATTTTTGCAATAGTGGCAGCTTCACTTTCAATGAAGTTGTCCGCCTTGCATCTAAGGGAAAAATCCTTGAGTCCCATGTAGACTGCATCAGCGCCATAGGTGAATGCAGTCTCCATTTTTTCCAGATTTCCAGCAGGGGAGAGCAGCTCCATCACTTTTCACATCCAACGAAGCTCAGAACTTCAGTTCCGTCTGCCTTTCCGGGAAGACGGTCGTCAGTGAAGGCTATCTTGAGCACCTGATGAATATCATTGACGGTGAAGAAGGTAAGTCCGTTCTTAACGCAGTCATCAAGTTTCATGACGTCTTTTTTGTTGGTTCTTGGGATTATGACGTATTTGAACTTGTTGCGGGCAACAGCCAATGTCTTTTCCTTCAATCCGCCGATCTCCATGACCCTGCCGGTAAGCGACAGTTCGCCGGTCATTGCAAGATCACGTGCAATCATCTTTCCTGAGACAAGGGAATAGATGGCACAGCAGATTGCCGCACCTGCACTAGGCCCATCCTTTGGCGTGGCTCCGTCTGGGAAGTGAATATGGACATTGTGAGTGTCAAACCATGCAGGATCCAGTCCATGCTCCTGTGCTTCGCTTCGAAGCAGCGAGAATGCTATGGTGGCTGATTCCTTCATCACATCGCCAAGCTGTCCTGTCAGTTTGAGCTCTCCCTTTCCGCCAGGAATGCTGATTGCCTCGATTCCAAGTGTGGTGCCTCCCAATCCGTTGTAGGCCAGACCTATCGACATGCCAGGCTTGTCAGCTCTGATGATGT
>JAAYFO010000069.1 GCA_012728215.1 Spirochaetales bacterium
AGAACATCTGAAATGGACAGATTCGGAATCAGTAAAAGAGGATCTACAATCGGAAGAGAAATTGTCGCAGGACTGACGACATTCATGACAATGGCTTATGTTCTGATGGTATACCCTTTCTCTATCATCGGAGCCAACGCATCATTCACCGATTCAGCAGGAAGACTGATATCATCATCGTCACTACTGGTCGTATGTGCATTGGTAAGCGGAATCATCACTCTTTTCATGGGATTATACGCCAACCTTCCTCTGGCATTAAGCACTGCAATGGGAACCAACTTCATCATCGGTGCATACGTGCAGAATCATCTGGCGTCATTTGGATGGGGAATGACATTGCTTGTCCTTTCCGGAATTCTGTTTCTTGCAGTCACTCTCTGTGGAGTCAGAAAGGTGATAGTGAACATGCTTCCAAAGAACCTGAAGCTGGCCATGACTGCTGCGGTTGGGTTCTTCATTGCGTATCTTGGATTCAAGAACAGCGGGTTGATTTCCTTAAATGGCGGTCTGGGACTTGGAGACTTCTCACAGACATCTGTTCTTCTTGCCCTTCTGGGACTTGCAGTGATGGGTGTTCTCACAGCATACAAGGTAAAGGGTGCGATACTTATTGCCATAGTGCTTGTGACCTTGATCGGCATTCCATTTGGAGTGACAAAGCTTCCGGCTTCCATCTTCCAGCTTCCATCAATGAAAGAAGTCGGCAATGTCTGCTTCGCATTTGACTTCAAGGCAGTGTTCGCAAACATCCCGACAGCTCTGGTGATGATTCTGGTGTTCTTCTTCGGAGACTTCTTCGCAACCTTCAGCTGTCTGCAGGCAGTAGGAACACAGGCAGGCTACATCGATGAAAATGGGAACTTCCCGGAAATCGAAAAGCCGTTTCTAGTTGACTCAGTCGGAACCGTGGTAGGTGCTCTTTTCGGCTGCACAACCATTTCGACATTCATCGAATCAACCGCCGGAGTGCAGGAAGGAGGACGTACAGGCCTGACATCAATCACCACTGCCATCATGTTCATCATCTGCATATTCTTCGCACCATTATTTTTGATGGTGCCAAATGCCACTACTGGTCCTGCCTTGATATTCGTCGGATTCTCCATGCTCAGCTGTCTTGCAAAGCTTGACTACTCCGACTTCAAGGACTGCTTCGGACCATACGTGATGGTATTCTTCTCCGCATTCACCGGAGACATCGTGGCAGGCATCTGTCTTGGAATCCTTGCTGACGTGCTTATCAAGGCAGTATCCGGCAAAGCCAAGGAAGTACATCCGGTTCTTTACGTACTCTGCATCCCGCTCGTTCTCTATTTCATCGTAAAATAGCGAAAACAAAACATTGCAACCAAAAGGAGAAATCTACAATGAGCCAGACTTACCTGAAAAACGGATACATCGTCACAATGGGAACTCCAGAGACAGTATTCGACGGAGGTGGAATACTGATCGATGATGACAGAATCACTGCTGTTGGCAAAATCCAGCCTGAAGATGTCGC